>NZ_JBFUAY010000016.1:0-76403 GCF_056406015.1 Rhizobium sp. P1_E1
GGCGGAACGTTCTCAGAATCTTCAGGACTTATTTCTCAATACTGTTCGCAAGCAAAAGATTTCCCTGACAATCTTTCTGATCAACGGCGTGAAACTCACGGGCGTTGTTACGTCTTTTGACAATTTCTGTGTTCTTCTTCGCCGTGACGGCCATTCGCAGCTCGTGTATAAGCATGCGATCTCTACGATCATGCCGGGCCAGCCCATGCAGATGTTCGAGAGCGAAGAAGCAGCGTCCTAACAGGATCAGCCGTCATTTCGACACGCGATACCAAGAACGATTCGATCATCCCTGAGGCCGCCAAGCACAGGGACGACATGCGCGCGACTGTCGTTGTGCCGGTTCTGAAATCGCGCAGTCGCGGCGGCCAGAGCGAATCGGCCTCGACCCGCACGCCGGAAAGCCGGCTCGAAGAGGCGACGGGCCTTGCCCAGGCGATCGACCTCGATGTCGTCAATGGCCAGATCGTCCCGGTCAATGATCCGAGGCCGGCCACATTGCTCGGCACCGGCAAGATCGAGGAGATCAAGGCGCTGCTCGACGAGCGCGATTCCGGTCTCGTCATCGTCGATCATCCGTTGACGCCGGTGCAGCAGCGCAACCTGGAAAAGGAATGGAACGCCAAGGTCATCGACCGGACGGGCCTCATCCTCGAAATCTTCGGCCGCCGCGCCTCCACCAAGGAAGGCACGCTGCAGGTCGATCTCGCCCATCTGAATTATCAGAAGGGCCGTCTGGTGCGAAGCTGGACCCACCTTGAACGCCAGCGCGGCGGCGGCGGCTTCATGGGCGGCCCCGGCGAAACCCAGATCGAAGCCGACCGACGGATGCTGCAGGACCGCATCATCAAGCTCGAACGCGAGCTGGAGCAGGTCGTGCGCACCCGCCAACTCCACCGCGCCAAACGCCGCAAGGTGCCGCACCCGATCGTGGCGCTCGTCGGTTATACCAATGCCGGCAAGTCGACGCTGTTCAACCGCATCACCGGCGCCGGCGTGCTGGCCGAAGACATGCTCTTTGYCACGCTCGACCCGACGCTTCGGCGCATGAAACTGCCCCACGGCCGCACCGTCATCCTGTCCGACACCGTCGGCTTCATCTCCGACCTGCCGACCCATCTGGTCGCCGCCTTCCGGGCGACGCTGGAAGAGGTGCTCGAAGCCGATCTCATCCTGCATGTCCGTGACATGTCCGATGCCGACAACCAGGCGCAGAGCTCCGACGTGATGCGCATCCTGAACGACCTCGGCATCGACGAGGCCGAAGCCGAAAAGCGGCTGATCGAAGTCTGGAACAAGATCGACCGGCTGGAGCCCGAGGTGCACGATGCCATGGTGCAGAAATCGGCCGGCGCCAGCAACGTGGTGGCGGTTTCAGCCGTCAGCGGCGAGGGCGTCGACACGCTGATGGAAGAGATCAGCCGCAGACTGTCAGGCGTGATGACCGTGGCGACGATCCGCCTTCCGGTCGACAAGCTGGCGCTGCTGCCGTGGCTTTACGATCATGCGATCGTCGACGGCCGTGAGGATAATGAGGACGGCACGATCACGCTTGATCTGCGCCTCTCCGAAACCGAGGCGACCGAACTCGAGCGCCGCATCGGCAATGGACCGAAGTCTTCAAAGGAAGATTGGGAGCGGTAAGGCGTTCAAGGGGGATGTGGCAACGTTCCGCTCACTCCGCCCCCGACGTCACAGCCCGCTCGATCGCCTTCGCTGCCTGCCAGATTTCCTCCATCCGCTCCAGCGTCGCGTCTTTCAGCGTCTCGCCTTCTGCTTCAAGAACCTGTTCTATATGGCTGAACCGACGACGGAATTTCGTATTCGTTCCGCGCACTGCCTGTTCCGGATCGGCCTTGACGTGACGGCCGATATTGACGACCGCGAAGATCAGGTCGCCGAGCTCATCGCTGACCTTTGCCTGATCGCCTTCGCGAAGGGCTGCCCGCAATTCGCCGATCTCCTCCTCGATCTTGTCGAGGATCGGCTCCGGTGCTGACCAATCGAAGCCGACCTTGGCGGCGCGTTCCTGTAGCTTCAGGGCTTCCGTCAGGGCCGGGAAGCTGCGCTGCACCGAGCCGAGGAAGCCGCTGTTGACGTCCTCGGTGATGCCGCGCCTGGACCGCCGTTCGGCGCGCTCGCGTTTCTCCGCCTGCTTGATCTCGTCCCATTGTATCTTCACCGCGTCCGGCGTATCCGCCGCCGAGCGGGCAAAGACGTGCGGATGGCGGCGGATCATCTTGGCGGTGATGGCGTTGACCACGTCGCCGAATGAAAATTCGCCGGCCTCCTCGGCCATGCGGGCGTGAAAGACCACCTGCAGCAGCAAGTCGCCCAGTTCGTCGCAGAGATCGTCCATATCGCCACGCTCGATCGCATCGGAGACCTCATAGGCCTCCTCGATCGTATAGGGCTTGATCGTCTCGAAACTCTGCACGATGTCCCAGGGGCAGCCGGTTTCGGGATGGCGCAGCGCCGCCATGATCTCGATCAGCCGCGAAATGTCTTTGGAAGGTTGCATGTTGCCTCGGTTCAGCGGGCTTAGTTCAATGGAATGTCGTTGGCGCTCTTCGACGACTGGTAGCTGATCGACAGCGCGTCGTAGCGCGCCTTGATGCGGGCGGTCTGCGCTTTCAGCGCGTTTTTCTGGAGCGCGTCTTCGGTCTCGACGAGATCGGCGATGGCAAAGCTGTTCCAGAAGCCGTTTTGCCTGCGATAGCCGCCGGGTTCAAGTCCGAAGACCTCCTTGAGGATCTTCAGGTCGTGCGGAATGGCGAAGGCGTCGCGCGAATCCTCATGGCTGAAAAAATAGTAGAAATTGTCGAAGCCGGCCCAGGTGATCGCCGACATGCACATCGTGCAGGGTTCGTGCGTCGACAGGAAGATCAGATCCTTGGTCGGCGGCTTGTCGCCAAGCTCGTAGAAACGCTTCAGCGTATGCACCTCGCCGTGCCAGAGCGGGTTCTCCAGCTCGTTATTGGTCTCGGCGACGACAAGCGAAAGATCGGATTTCCGCAGGATCGCCGCACCGAACACCTTATTGCCAAGCGAAACGCCACGCTCCGTCAGCGGCAGGATATCGTCTTCCATCACCGAAAGCAGGCGGGAGGCAATGGTCTTATCAGGCATGAGGGCCCTCCAGTTTTCCTCAGTCTATCGCCTTGGCGGCGCGAGTGAAATGCGTGAAGCACCGGTGGACGTTTTTTGTCACAGGCTTTATACTGCACTGCAGCAAGCGGGCTGGGAATATGCGGCTTTTTGGCAGCACGGGTGACTTTTCTCAAATCACGGACGGCACGAGCAAAAGAATACCTGCTTGCTTGGGCTTTCGAATTTCTGTTCCTTCAATCCCTTGTCGATCAAGGGCATATTCCGGCAACTTCGAAGTGGATTGATGATGCCTACCAAGACTGAACAGCTTTCGGTATTTCCCGCCTTCTTTCGCGTGGAAGGCCAGAAGACGGCTGTCTTCGGCAATGGTGATGAAGCTTTCGCCAAGGTGCGGCTGCTGCTCAACACAAAGGCACGGATTGTCGCCTATGCCGACCGGCCGGAAGCCGATTACCACGCCTTCCTGATCGCCAACCGCATCGAGACCRTGCGCGCTGCCTTCTCCGCCGAACAGGTCGAGGGTTCGGCGCTCGTCTTCGCCGCAACCGGCAATGAAGCCGACGACCGCAGCATCGTCGACGCTGCGCGCGCCGCCAGAATTCCGGCCAATGCCGTCGATCAGCCCGATTACTGCGATTTCTTCACGCCGGCGCTGGTCAACCGTGCGCCCGTCGCCGTTGCGATCGGCACCGAAGGGGCAGGGCCGGTTCTGGCGCAGATGATCCGCGCGCAGATCGACCAGCTTCTTTCGCCCTCGCTCGGCCGCCTTGCCGGGCTGGCGACGAGCTACCGCAAGGCCGTCGACCAACTGATTCCGAGAGGCGTCTCCCGCCGGGTCTTCTGGCGCCGTTTCTTTTCCGGTGCCGTCGCCGATGCGGTCGCCAATGGCAACCTGCCGCAAGCCCGCCATGCCGCCGACCGGCTGCTGCACGCGATGGACAAGGTCGCCGGCCACGTCTGGCTGGTCGGCGCCGGTCCGGGTGCCGAGGATCTGCTGACGTTGCGCGCCCAGCGCGTGATGATGGAAGCTGACGTCATCGTCTATGACGCGCTCGTGCCGCAGGCGATCGTCGATATGGGCCGCCGTGATGCCGAGCGGCTTTCCGTCGGCAAGCGCAAGGGCTGCCACTCGAAGTCCCAGGAAGAAATCAACGACCTGCTGGTCGATCTCGGCCGTCAGGGCAAGCGCGTCGTCCGCCTGAAATCCGGTGATCCCCTGGTCTACGGCCGGGCAGGGGAAGAGATGGCGGCATTGCGCGCTGCCGGCATCACCTATGAGGTCGTGCCTGGCATCACCTCGGCTTTCGCAGCCGCTGCCGATTTCGAGCTGCCGCTGACGCTGCGCGGCGTTGCCTCCTCGCTGGTCTTCACCACCGGCCATGATCTTACAGGCGACGTGCTGCCCGATTGGGCAAGCCTTGCCGTTTCCGGCGCGACCATCGCCGTCTATATGGGCCGCACGGTTGCCGCCTCCGTCGCCGAGCGGCTGATGCAAGCGGGCATTCCGTCTGAGACCACCGTCGCCGTCATCGAAAATGCCAGCCGTGCCGATCGCCGCCTGCTGCATGGCACGCTCGCCGATCTGCCCGATCTGCAGCGCCGCGACGAATTGACCGGGCCTGTCATGGTCATCATCGGCGATGCGGTCGCCGGCGCCAATTTCGAACTGTCCGAGCCCCTGGTGCGCGCAAACGCCCGGCTCGAGGAACTTGCAAGGAGCTGAATATGGGTGACAAGGTTCTGACCGCCAACCGGCTGACGGACGGCATTGCCGTCTGGCTGGATGCGAACGGCAAGTGGTCCACCTCGCTGCAGGAGGCGCTCGTTGCCCGTCATGCCGAGGCCGTTGCGGCGCTGGAGGCGATCGGCAAAAAATCCTATGCCGACAACGAGGTCGTTGACGTCGCCGTCGTCGACGTTCAGGAAACCAACGGCATTCTCTGGCCGCTTCGCTTGCGCGAACGCATCCGCGCACAAGGCCCGACCATGGAATATGCCCCGGGCTACGCTCCTGCCGATCCCGAATTCATTGCAGTCTGAGGAAGACGATGTACCGTTACGACGAATTTGACCATGCCTTTGTTACCGAGCGCGTCGAGCAGTTTCGCGATCAGGTCGAGCGCCGCCTTTCCGGCGAGCTCGCCGAGGACGCGTTCAAGCCGTTGCGCCTGATGAACGGCGTCTACCTGCAGCTCCACGCCTACATGCTGCGCATCGCCATTCCCTATGGCACGCTGAGTTCTCGCCAGCTGCGCATGCTCGCCCATATCGCCCGCACCTATGACCGCGGCTACGGCCACTTCACCACACGCCAGAACCTGCAGTTCAACTGGCCGAAACTGTCCGATATTCCCGATGCGCTCGCCGACCTTGCCAGCGTCGAGATGCATGCTCTGCAGACCTCGGGCAATTGCATCAGAAACGTCACCGCCGATCACTTCGCCGGTGCCGCCGCCGATGAGATCGCCGATCCGCGTCCTTACGCCGAAATCCTGCGCCAGTGGTCGTCGGTCCACCCGGAATTCTCCTTCCTGCCGCGCAAGTTCAAGATCGCCGTCACCGGCGCCGAGCGTGACCGCGCCGCAATCCAGGTCCATGATATCGGCCTGCACGTGAAGAAGAACGACAAGGGCGAGATCGGCTTTGCCGTCTATGTCGGCGGCGGCCAGGGCCGTACGCCGATGATCGCCAAGCTGATCCGCGACTTCCTGCCTGAGGAAGACCTGCTCTCTTACACCACGGCAATCGTGCGCGTGTACAATCTGCACGGCCGCCGCGACAACAAATACAAGGCCCGCATCAAGATCCTCGTGCACGAAACCGGCACCGAGGAGCTGACGCGCCAGGTGGAAGCTGAATTCGCCGCGCTGAAGGATAGCGAGCTCAAGCTGCCGGAAAAGGACGTCCAGTCGATCGCTGCCTATTTCGCACCGCCTGATCTGCCCGAACGCGCCGAAGGCTGGGAAAACCTTGCCCGCTGGAAGAAGGCCGATTCCGGTTTCTCCCGCTGGGTCCAGCAGAACGTGCAGCCGCACAAGAACCCCGATTACGGCATGGTGACGATCTCGTTGAAGCCGATCGGCGGCATTCCGGGCGATGCCTCCGATGCGCAGATGGACGCGATCGCCGATCTGGCCGAGGAATATGCCTTCGACGAAATCCGCGTCAGCCATGAGCAGAACCTGATCCTGCCGCATGTGGCGCTTGCCGATCTCGAAGCCGTCTATCGCGGCCTTGTCGCCATCAATCTCGCCGAAGCCAATGCCGGCCTGATCACCGATATCATTGCCTGTCCGGGGCTCGACTACTGCGCGCTTGCCAATGCGCGCTCCATCCCGCTGGCGCAGGAAATCTCTCGCCGCTTCGGCGATGCCGAACGCCAGGCAGAAATCGGTGAGCTGAAGATCAAGATCTCCGGCTGCATCAATGCGTGCGGCCATCACCATGTCGGCCATATCGGCCTGCTCGGTGTGGAGAAGAAGGGCGCCGAACTCTACCAGATCACCCTCGGCGGCTCCGGCGACGAACATACCTCGATCGGCGAGATCATCGGCCGCGGCTTCGAGCCGGACCGGGTGACGGACGCGATCGAGACGATCGTCGACACCTATCTCGGCCTGCGCCTCGATCATTCCGAGAACTTCCTCGCCGCCTATCGCCGTGTCGGACCGCAGCCGTTCAAGACTGCGCTCTACGGCTCGGCCGCCGAAGCGGCATAAGGAGGGGATGATGACGAAGATCTGGAGAGAAACCGGTTTTGTCGAAAACGATCCCTGGGTGATCGAGACCGACGAGGTGAAGGCGACCGAGGAGCAGAAGCCGCTGCTCGGTCTCGACGAACTGATCGCCAAGGCCGACGAAAGCAACGATGTCGGCCTCGGCGTGCTGATCAAGCCGGCCGACGACGTGCGCCGGTTGGAGCCCTATCTCTATCGCCTCGAAATCGTTGCCGTCGCCTTTCCGGCTTTCAACGACGGCCGCGCCTTCAGCCATGCCTCGCTGCTGCGCCAGCGCCTCGGCTACACCAATGAGCTGCGTGCCGTCGGCGACGTGCTGATCGATCAGGTGCCGCTGATGCTGCGCGTCGGCATTGACAGCTTTTCCGTCACCAACGCCACGGCGCTGAAGCGGCTGGGCGAAAACCGTCTTCCCGCCATTCCCCATCATTATCAGCCGGCGGTGCGTGACGCCGAAGCCGGCAAGGGCTATAGTTGGCGCCGTCAGGCGAAGCCGGCCGCATAAGCGACCGGTCCGCCGTTTTACGATGGCGGAATGATAGCATGAAGACATTCGAAGTGGCGGTGATCGGTGGCGGTCTCGCCGGCATGATCGCCGCAATCGCGCTGGCGCGCGGCGGTCGCAGCGTGGCGCTGGTGGCACCCGTTGCCCCGAAAGAGGACCGGCGCACCACGGCGCTGATGGATCAGTCGATCCGTTTCCTCGATCGCCTGGCGCTCTGGGAAAAGCTCCGCCCCGCAGCCGCTCCTCTCACCAGCATGCGCATCGTCGACGGTACCGATCGGCTGCTGCGCGCGCCGACGACCACCTTCCGCGCGGCCGAGGTCGGTCTCGATGCCTTCGGCTACAATTTCCCGAACAAGGCGCTGACCGGCATTTTGGAAGAAGCTGCGGCCGGCGAGGGCAATATCACCCGTTTCACCGATATGGCCGAATCGATCGACATATCAGCCGTTTCAGTCTCGATCACGCTGACCGGCGGCGAGACGCTATCGGCCGATTTTGCCGTCGGCGCCGATGGCCGCGGCTCGAAGCTGCGCGAGACATCCGGCATTACTGTTCGCAACTGGTCCTATCCGCAATCTGCCATGGTGCTGAATTTCGCCCATTCGCTGCCGCACCAGAATATCTCGACCGAATTCCACACCAAACACGGCCCCTTCACCCAGGTGCCGCTGCCGGGAAGCCGCTCCAGCCTCGTCTGGGTGCAGGATCCCGCGGAAGCCGCGAGCCGCATGGAATTGCCGCTTGCCGAACTCGGCGCGCTCGTCGAGGCGCGCATGCAGTCCATGCTCGGCAAGGTTGATGTCGAGGAGGGCGTCCAGGTCTGGCCGCTCTCCGGCATGATGGCGCATCGTTTCGGCAAGGGACGCATCGCGCTGATTGGCGAGGCCGCCCATGTCTTCCCGCCGATCGGGGCACAGGGGCTGAACCTCAGCCTGCGCGATATCATGGCGCTTGCCGAGATCCTCTGCGACCGGGCGGAATTGCCGGTGCCGGCCGATGCCGGTGAAAGCTTCGACCGCAGGCGCCGCGCCGACATCATGACGCGCACGGCAAGCGTCGATCTTCTCAACCGCTCGCTGCTTTCGGATTTCCTGCCCGTCCAGATGCTCCGCGCCGCCGGCCTGCATATCCTCTCGGCCATACCGCCGCTGCGCAACATCGTCATGCGTGAGGGCATCGAGCCAGGCCGCGGCTTCCGCGATATTCCGGAGGCGCTACGGGAAAAGCTGAAGCGGAAGAAGGCCTGATCGGATCACGATCAGCCAGAGCGAAACAGTTACCACAGATAGCACCGTCGTGATCAGGATCGTCGCCGAGGCGCGCTCCTGCCAGACGCCGTATTGCTGGCCGATGACGAAGACGTTGGTCGCCGTCGGCAGGCAGGCGAGCAGCACGGCGGCCTGGATCCAGACCGGCTCGAAACCGCCAACCGCTGTCAGCGCAACGAAAACGGCGATCGGATGCAGGATCAGCTTCGCCGGCACGATATAGGAGATCTCGGCCGGGATTCGTTTCAGCGGCCGGAGCGCCAGCGTCACGCCCATGGCAAAGAGCGCGCAGGGCGCCGCCGCCTGGGCGAGATAATCGACCAGGCGCTGAAACGCCGGCGGCTGGTCGATGTGCAAAGCGGCCACCACAAAGCCTGCCGCCGTCGACAGGATGAAGGGATGCAGCGCGACCTTCCGGACGATATCAGCGACAAGCTGACCTGTTGAACGCTTGTCGTCGCCGGCCGCCGCCATCAGCGCCGGCGCGACGATGAAATGCAGTGCGTTCTCGAAGCAGATGATCAGCGCCACCGGCACGGCTGCGCCTTCGCCGAGCGCCAACAGTGCCAGGCCCGGCCCCATATAGCCGATATTGCCATAGGCGCCGGCAAAGGACTGGATGGTGCAATCGGCAAGCGAATTGCCGCGCACGAGACGGCCGATGACGAAAAGCAGGATGAAGACGGCATAGGTCGCCGCGATGTCGGTGACAATGAAATCGACGCGCGTCAGCTCCTCGATCGGCGTGCGCGAGACGAGCTTGAAGAACAGAGCGGGAAGGGCGGCATAGATGATGAAGGTGTTCAGCCAGCCGAGCGCTTCGGCCGGCTGCTTGGTCGCCTTGGCGGCGATGTAACCGATCAGGATCAGGCCGAAGAACGGTAAAAGCAGGCTGACGATATCGGCCAAGAGGGCTTCCAGTACGCGGGGGTGATCGGCGGGTCAGGATCTGGCTTAAGCAATTCCAGCAAAAGTGTGTAGCGGTTTTGCGTTCGGAATTGCGCAGAAACAAGAGCAATTCCAGCGAAACTGTGTAGCGGATTTGCGTCCGGAATTGCGTAAAAACAAATCGATAGAGCGTGGACTCATTGAGTACACGCTCTACCGCCAACCGAACACGCGATCAGTAATCCCAGAAGGCCGCTACCCAGCGAAAGGCGTCGCCGTGGACCGCCACCCGGCCGACGGAGGGGAACGGCAGGTGAGTGGCCACCAGTTGCTCGCCGGTCTCCGCCAGTTCCCGCAGAAGACGGACCCGAACGCGCGCCGCCTCCTCGGGGTCGTGTTCGAAACCGTTGTACCAGTCGGGATGTTCAAACCCGACCGCGAACACGGCGTCGCCGGCAAACATCAGCCTGTCCCCGCCGGACGCCAGGCGGATCACGCTGTGCCCGGGGGTGTGGCCGCCGGTGCGATGGACGACCACGCCCGGCGCCACCTCGTACTCGTCATCGAACAGCCGGAAATAGCTGCGATACTCCTTCGCGAACCGCTTGGCGGTGGCCCGAAGCGCGTCCGGGAACCCCGGCGGCATGGAGACCCGGGAGAAATCGGGCGACTCCCAAAATTTGACCTCGGCGGCGGCCACATGGATCCGCAGGTCCGGACGCAGCTGGTCCTTCACCCCGTCGACGAGCAGCCCGCCAATATGGTCCATGTGCATGTGGGTCAGCACCACGTCGGTCACCGAAGCAAGATCGATGCCGGCGGCTTCCAATCGCTTGATCAGCTGCCCGGCCCGCGGCAGGTGCAAGTCCGGGTCGATCCCCAGCCCGGCATCGAGGAGTATGGTCTGGTCGCCGCTGCGCACCACGACAACGTTCAGCGCCCAGTCGAAAGCATCCGCTGGCAGGAACATGTCTTTCAGCCAGGTCGCTCGGACGGACGCATCGATGTTGTGGCCCAGCATCGCGGTAGGGAGCGGTAGCACTCCATCGCTGACCACCAGCACCTCAATCTCGCCGACCCGCACCGCGTAGCGCGACGGAACCAGTTCGTCGAGCCGAGGTCTGCCGGTGTGTGCGGTGTTTTCCCGGCTCGTCTTTGTCTCAAGGTTCATGTTCGTCTCCTTCTGACCGCCGCCTTAAACACGGCATCGACGACGCTACATCGAGGCGTATTTGCGATCGATTGGGTCGAGGGATAAGGGCGGGTGGGGCCGAGGGACAGGGCAAGCCATACCAGGGCATAGGTGCAGGCCTGGCTTTTTACTGCCGGCGGCGTGCTGATGAGCGCGGAGTGGATCAGATCAGCGAACGTGGCAAACCTGCTGCATAGCCTGGAAAATCGGCAACCCGTGGCCTAGCCGATCTGCATCAGGATCGGAAAGGTCTGCTGGAACCAGATCGCTACATTGCTGACCCAACCGAACAGGAAGGCGAGGCCGGTGAGGACGAGGAAGAGACCCATCACCTTTTCCACCGTGCCGAGATGGCGGCGGAAGCGCGAGAGGAAGCGCATGAAGGCGCCGGAAAAGCCGGCGGCGATCCAGAACGGGATGGCAAGGCCGAGCGAATAGATGGCGAGCAGCCCGGCGCCGGAGCCGACCGTCTCGCGCGAGGCGGCAACGCCGAGAATGGCGCCAAGCACCGGGCCGATGCACGGCGTCCAGCCGAAGGCGAAGGCAAGGCCCATGATATAGGCGCCCGTCAGCGTCGCCGGCTTGCCGCTGCCCTGGAAGCGCGCCTCGCGGGCAAGCACCCCGATTCGAAAGAGGCCGAGAAAGTTCAGCCCCATGACGATGATGATCAGCCCGCCGATCTTCGACAACAGGTCGAGATGCTGGCGAAGCGCCATGCCGATGCTGGAAGCACCGGCGCCGAGCGCCACAAAGACGGTGGCAAAGCCAAGCGTGAAGAAGAGGGCAGAGAAGAACACGCCGCGTCTGACGTCGGGCGCCACCACAACCGCACCGCCGCCGCGGAACTGCTCGACTGAAATGCCGGCCATATAGCAGAGATAAGGCGGGACGAGGGGAAGCACGCAGGGCGACAGAAAGGAAAGCGCCCCGGCAATCAACGCGCTCCACAGGGAAATATCGGCAATCGACACGCATTCTCTCCGGCTGCAATCTGCGTGATGTTCCTAGCTTTGCAGCTCCGGGATTGCCAATCACCTTTTTGCGCGCGCAAGACAAGATGCCTTTGCACGCAAGACATTTGTCTTTGCGCTCGCAAGGCAAGATACCTTTGCCCGCAAGAAATGTGCCGACCGCCGGAAAAAGGCAAATTTTTCGGTTGACCGCAATGGGTCGCCTGCCTATGTTCCGCCCACTTCCAGCCGGGGTGGTCACACCCGCGGAGAGGGAGAGCGTAGCTCAGCTGGTAGAGCAACTGACTTTTAATCAGTAGGTCTCGGGTTCGAACCCCGACGCTCTCACCATTTCTAGTCTTCAAGACACCTGCCGCGATCTTAGATCAACAATCGCAGTAATGCGCCCTCATCCTTCACTCCATGCTGGTACGAATGGATCACCCGCTGAGCCAGATCTTCGCGCTCGGTGTCTGTTGTGATTTGTCGCACCGAGATGACGTGGTCAAATACTCTCTGGCAGAGGGCGACTTCTTCGTCGCCCAATACGGTTTGTGCGTCGGCTATCTGGGATCGGATCATGATCGCCCTCGCTTCCTCGGATCGATAGGAGGATGGAACATCTGCTTTTTAAGCGCATGAAGGGAGACACAAGGTCGTGAGGTCTCACCCCCATGGTCGGGACAGGTCTTTGTCCCGCCTGGCAGCTAATTCTCGTTCGGCCCGCTCCACACATAGGCAGAAGCCGGCTTTCTCTGGGCATTCCAGATCACTTCGTACCCTATCTTTTCAAGCGAGAGTAAAGTGCCAAGCCTTTCGTCATCTGACAAGCTTCGCAGAGAAACGTTAAGTGCGTCCAGGCCCCCTAAATTGTAGAGGTTCACGAATACATCGAGTGCCATTGTTCTTCTCCCTGTGGATCAGTATAACACAAGAACAGGGGAATATTTGCTTCATACATAAATAAATATTTTATACATCTATTCGTTCTTCACGAATTATTTATGCTTTTCTTCATTAGGGTGTGGATATTTGATATGGGCAGCGCTTCGCGTCTTTGCCGCAGGAATTGAGCTTCGCAGAAATCCGCTGAGACACAGGAACCAACGTCCACTGCGGTCCGTTTTCTTCTCATCAACACAGAGGAGAAATCGACCATGGATTGGAATCGGATCGAAGGAAACTGGAAGCAGGCGAAGGGCAAGATCAAGGAGCAGTGGGGCAAACTCACCGACGATGATCTTGACCAGATCGCCGGCAAGCGCGACCAGCTGGAAGGCAAGATCCAGGAGCGTTATGGCATCGAAAAGGACCGTATCAGACGCGACATCGATGACTGGACCGGTCGCCAGACTTGGTAGTGCCTGAGCAAAAACCCGGTGGAAGCCGGGTTTTTGCCGAAGGAGCTAAGGTGGCCAAGACCTGTCGGATGTCACAAATATCCACCAAAAGCCAATAGAAGTGCGCCGATCGCGATAAGGGCCAGCGCCGGCCAGTTTTGGGATATCCCGAGGAACCTGAGGCCTTGGCGCCGTGGTTCCAGCGTGGTGCCGCCTTGCGGCATTTGATGCGGATCACTCGGTCTTCGACCAAGCGCCGAGGTAAAGAGAAAAAGAAGTCCGCCGATGATGAGAGCGGCTCCGGTCAGGATTGCCCACATGGTGACCTCCATAGCAAGCGGGGTGTGGGGTAAACCAGATCGGGACCGGATCGTTCCGTGAATGGCTGCTCCCTTGAACAACCTCCGCGTCGGAACCAAAAGCGCTCGCATTGAATTGACCGCTGAGTAATCCTGGAGATCCTGATGGACGAGACACCGAAGACGGCAATCCGCGGCATGATGTTGTACGTCCTCGCTCTTCTCGTCTTGGGCGTACTAGCGGGGGCCGCCTACACAATCTATGGCCATCCCGCCGATCCGTCTGAGCGACCAGCGGCTGAGACAATTCTGCAAAAAGCTCCAACTCCGCAGTGAGATAGGTCGCCAAGCAATTGATTGATCCCTTCGAGAGAATCGACCCCGGACGGCGCCTGCCACCATCCGGCGCCCACCCGGTCAGGTCGTATTGAAAAGCCTGAACTCCACAGCAAGAGATCCGCAAGTGGCAGCGAACAGGGCTTTGGAGAGCAAGCCTGAAATCCTGTCGCAAGTCCTTCCAACCAGTATGGAGCTTATATTTATAGGGAGAACAACCTGCGACAGAGAAAATCGGCATCTGCGCAGGGCTGATTGGATCGGAGAGATGCAAAGGGCCAGGTCTGTCTGGACCCTGAGAGATCGCATTGGAACAGCCGGAACATGGGAGTTTGCGGATGAGGGAACATGCAGTCGTGGTTGCCGGGGCAGGGCCGACGGGACTGATGCTGGCCGGCGAACTGGCCCTGGCAGGCGTCGACGTCGCCATCGTCGAACGCCGCCCTGACCAGAAGCTTGCCGGTACGCGTGCCGGCGGTCTGAGTGCGCGGACGCTCGAGGTTCTCGATCAGCGGGGCATCGTCGACCGGTTCCTCGCGGAAGGGCAGATAGCCCAGGTCACGGGTTTCGCGGTCACGCGTCTGGATATCAGCGATTTTCCGACCCGGCACAATTATGGGCTGGCGCTGCGGCAGAAGCATATCGAGCGCATTCTGGCCGGCTGGGTCGGGGAACTGGCGGTGCCGATCTATCGCAGCCTTGAGGTAACGGGTTTCGCGCAGGACGATACCGGCGTCACCATTGAACTCTCGGATGGTTCCCAGCTCAGGGCAGGCTATCTCGTCGGTTGCGATGGAGGCCGCAGTCTGGTTCGCAAGGCTGCCGGCATTGCGTTTGAAGGATGGGATCCGACGACCAGCAACATTCTCGCCGAGGTGGAGATGGAAGAGGAGCCGCCATTGGGCATCCATCGCACCGCCCTTGGCATCTATGCCTTCGGCAGAGAGGAGTACGAAATCCACGACGGCAAGATCGTCTTTGCCAAGGAAGGTCCGATCGGCGTGATGGTGCCGGAGAAGAATGCCGGCGCGACAACCGAGCCGACGCTCGGCGATCTCAAAGAAGCGCTCATCGCCGCATTTGGAACGGATTACGGACTTCATCGCGTCAACTGGATTTCCAGGTTTACCGACATGTCCAGGCAGGCAACGGCCTACCGCAAGGGCCGGGTTTTCCTCGCTGGCGATGCCGCCCATGTACATTCTCCGGTCGGCGGGCAGGGCCTCAACACGGGCGTGCAGGACGCCGTCAATCTCGGTTGGAAGTTGGCCCAGGTGGTGAAAGGGACGTCGCCTGAAGCCTTGCTCGACACCTATCACGCCGAGCGGCATCCGGTTGCGGCCCGCGTATTGCGCACGACGATGGCGCAGGTCGCATTGCAGCGCACCGACGATCGCAACGAAGCCTTGCGTGACATCGTAACGGAGCTGCTTGGCATGGAGGAGCCGCGCAAACGCATCGCCGCCGAGATGTCCGGACTTGGTATCCATTACGATCTCGGCGTCGGGCATCCGCTGCTCGGCCGCCGCATGCCTGACCTCGACCTGGTCACATCAGATGGTCCTGTGCGCGTCTTTACGCTGCTGCAAGATGCGCGGCCGGTGCTCTTGAACCTCGGCACGCCCGGCAGCATCGGCCTCCCGCGGTGGTCGGACCGCATCAGGTTGGTCGACGCCGGATATGCCGGTGCATGGGAGCTGCCTGCGCTGGGTGCGGTCTCCGCGCCAGCCGCACTGTTGATCCGGCCCGATGGATATGTGGCCTGGGTGGGCGACGGGACGCAGGATGGTCTACAGGAGGCTGTGAATAGCTGGTTCGGACCATCCGGCTAAAAGCCGAAAAGTTCTGACCTAAGCGGCGAGCGAGATCGAACCGCGGTCCGATATCATCTCCGGATCCGGCATCGGTTTGCCGCGGCGTTCCCAGGTGCGGCGGCTGATGCCGAAAGCCTCCCAGGGGCGCGCTTGGCTGAAAGAATTGGCGAGATAGTCGGCTCTGGAAAGCGCGCCGGCGGCACGGCGTTGCTCCTCTTTTCGGCTTCGGTCCCGCTGCCGCCGCTTTTCCTCTTGCAGTTTTGCTCTTTTCCGCTTCGGCACGTCGAAGGCACCGATGGTGCGAATATCGAGGGCGCTCCGTTCCGCGTAGCTTAAGTGCAGAGCGTGGCCGAGCGCATCGGCGGACAAGGGAGAAAAGCGCAGCTTTGTCCGCTCGTAGATGACTTCCTCTATCTCGGCTTTCCCAGCCCATGGCAGCCATCGCGCCGCCCAGCCGAGAACCACATCGACGAACTCTTCCTTGAATTCGACAAGGGCGAGGCTGGCGATCACCTCGACATAGATCAATGCGTCATCGGCCTTGGGCACGATGTTTCCATGGCGATGCCGGATCAATTTCTCGATCTCGCGCATCCGGCCGCGGAAGTGGTTCCAACGGCTGGCCCGCATGCGGCGCTGGACGGCCTTGTAACCCAGCAGACAGTCGCCGACCTTGATGGCCGAAACATCCCGCGCCAGGCCATCCGGCCGATCCGCTTTTACAGCCGGCTTCTCCGATTGCGTCGTTTCATCTGCGCCAACAAGGCAAGCCATCGATCTTCCCTTACGATCTGCCTTGAGAGGCCGAAACGACTGATTGTAAAGGAAGACCGAGGGGGTGATCATCCACTTTTCGCGCTGATCACACGTCAATCGGCGGATTTTCGAAGAAACGGCGGTAGTCTCGATTAGACCCTGACGCTTTCACGAAGTGGGCTAGAGACAATACAGCGACACTCGGCGGGACGTCGCTCGACGTGCAGATATCGCCGCAGCCCGGCTAAGCGGAAAAGAAGGACAAGGCGCTCTTAATCCTTATAGATCCACCGGCGCGGAGGATTCATCGTCCATCCGATCGCCGGAAAGGGAAGACGTGGTTGGACCACGACATTTCCATCAGCATGCGTCTGCAATCAGCGGAAGCCGAAGAAACTCAAAATCGCGAGCACGATAACGACAGCGCCGACAAGCCAGATCAAATTGTTCATGGGGAACCGTTCTCCTGTTTAGCATCGGGCCAACTGTGGCCCGATCACATAACGGTGAAGGAGGGTTAGGAGTTCCCGACCGGCCTCATTGCTGTCGCGTGCCACCTCCGGCGCAAAACCAATTCCGGCTCTATGCCTTCAATAACTGCACGAGCGGGCATTGCTGGGTCTGAACCCATCCGCGCATGCCGGGTTTGTTGAGCTATCCCGCTGATATTGAAAATCCTGGTGATCCTGCCTTGCCGGCGATGTGCAGGAAGACGTGATCGCGGACACACCGATCAGCACGCCCGCTACCAATGTAAAAAATCGGCTCATCTGAACGTCTCCTCGCAAGGTTGTCATGGTCGCAATATACCATGCCAACACGAGAATATACGAAACTTCCGGTGCATTTGATCACGCTCGCTTGACCCACAACATTCGTGCGATTGATCAATCAATCTATATTCGTGATGCGTCGACCCTCAGCCGATGATCAAATACGCTTAAGTCTAATCTGATAGGGTTATTCTGTCGTTATGGAAGTAGTTGCACGGCGTTAATAGCCAAATGGACACGATTTTGACTTGAATAAGTCACGGTTTTTCAGTAAAATTACAGCATAAAAAAGTAATATAAATGGGAGGATACTATGTCGTCAACTCGGTTTGATCCGATTCTGCTTCATCGCCAACATTTCATCGATGAGGTCACGTGCCTCGATGAAATCTTCGATGTTCTGGACGGGTGGCCGGAGGACAAACGGGGTTTGGCATATGACACGCTGTTGAAGGCGTGCAGAGATACGGCCAACGGGCGTTTCCCGCTGAGCGCTGCACGCGAGAATTTCCGGCGTTTCCTGAAAATGTCGGGCGTGTTGGCGAAGGTCGAGAGCGGCCCCAAATTCGAGCGGCTGATGAACGAACATATGGGCAATGCTTAGAGCATGTCGCGCAAAAGTGAGCAGCGGTTTTGCGATAACGACAAGCGTAAAAACAAATAGCTAAAGCGCGAGGAGCGAATCTGAAAGATCGCGACGTGCTTTAGGTCGTCGACGCATAAGCGCGCAGCCATAGGCGGATTGAGGTGAGTTGGACCATAGCGTGGGGGTGGCCTCGCGGCCGTTTGATCACGGCGAAGTTAAGCGGGGGTGAGCGGGATGCCGCCGAGCATTGGTCAAATGCTCGGCGGCATCCTGTTTTTGAACCCGCTTTCGGCTCGGCTTTATGAGCTCATGATTGAGCTGGACGATGGGGCGTTGATCGCAAATTGCGCGGCGAAAGCCCTGGCATAAGCGGGCCGAGATTCCCCGCGCGCGACATAGGCAGCCAGGTTTTGATATTCGTCCAAAATGCCTGACATTCTTAGTCGCAGCAGCACTGAAACCATCAACAGATCACCCGCGCTGAACGCATCGTCGAGCCAGTCGGCGCCGTCTAAGTAAGCCGAGAGCCTGTCCAGCCGAGCGCGGACACGGTCCTTGACCAACGGCAAGCGCTCCTCGCTCCAAGGCTTGTCAGCTTCGAATATTCTTGCCGTCGTCAATTCGAGGATCGGCGGCTCGACGGTGTTAAGTGCGGCAAACATCCAGGTGATCGCGCGCGCTCTGGCATCGCGATCCCTGGGCAGCAGGCCCGCATACTGCTCAGCAAGATGAAAGACGATCGAGCCGGTCTCGAACAGCGAGAGAGAACCTTCCTCATAGGTGGGGATCTGGCCGAAGGGATGGATGGCCAGATGGTCAGGCGTCTTCATCTCCGCGAAGGAAAGAAGGCGAACCTCATAAGGCTGCCCCACTTCTTCGAGCGCCCAGCGAACGCGCGTATCGCGCGCCAGTCCCTTGCCGCCATCGGGCGATCGTTCAAATGCTGTGATCGTGATTGTCATCGCATCGTTTCCTTGCTTGGGCGAATTTCTTTGGCTTCCTATCGTGACGACGCATGAGCCTGCCGGAAGCCGACATCGGTCTTGAACTATTTTGATTGCCGGGTGCAAATCGCCAATGCCGCTTCCGATCAAAGGTCGTGAGCGCGGTGGCCAATTCCGCAAGGCCGCAGGTCGTTGTCGCAAAACCGCGGCACAGTTTGCGCGCCATGCTTTGATGATCGCCTATTTCTTGGCCACAAAAACGCCGCAGCAAGCCCTGCCTGGAGCCAACTCGCCATGCGGGTGTCGGATCTCAGCCGATCTTAATTTACGCCGGCATCCGCCCACTCGCATCGGAACACCAGCATGGGCTTCGAAAACCCCTTGAACCGTCGGCGCGTTGCGTGAGCGAAGAGATCGGCGGCGCCGTATTCCCGAAAAATATTCTCCGAGACGAGGATCTGGTCGCTGGAGGCTGCCGCGCATAGTCGTGCGGCAAGTTGCACCGTCGAGCCGAACAGGTCGTTGCTGTCCTCGACCGGCTCGCCGCAATCCAGTCCGATGCGGATATGGATTGGCTCGGTGTTTCCGCCGTTGTAACGCTCGAATTCCCGCTGGATCGCCATGGCGCATTCGACGGCTGCCGTTGTCGCGGCGAAGGCCGCCATGATGCCGTCGCCGGTGTGTTTAACCTCCCGGCCTGAATTCTGGCTGAGGCATCGGCGCACGATAGAGTCATGGGCGCGGACCATTTCGGTCGCAATCCGGTCGCCGAGGCGCGATGTCATCGCTGTCGATCCGACGATATCGGTAAAGAGGATTGCCCGGTGGCCGGGATCCACCTGAGCGGAGGATTGGCCGGGCGCCGGCTCAGGGTCATGGATTCGGCCAAGAAAAGCCTCGACCGCCGACAGGGCGACCTCGACGATCTCGCCGGCGACGAAGCCGTGCGCCTCGCGATGCACACATTGCGCAGTTTCCGCATCCGGCGCATCCACGAGGCAGAAGGCGGTCCCGCGCCGCTGATCGAACCAATAGGTCAGGAATTTGACGCCGTACTTGTCCTGAATGTCGAGATCCATGCGATGTGCCTGAGCAACGTCAGCCGCTGACGTTCCTTCAAGAAAGTGCCGGTCCATGAAGATAGGCATCGCGCGCTCCTCCGAGATCCGCCGCGTGCAGGATAGATCGCATTGTACGACCRGGATGAAACTCCGTCCACCTTTGGCACAATCCATGAATGGTTATGAAGGTTCTTGCGTCCAGCAATGCATATGAGTTGCTGTAATCCTTATAGAGTATAAAAGGAAAGACTGAGTTTTAATCAGCAGGCGTGGGATGGGAAGCCCGATATTTACCATAATCAGTCGCTTAATGACTGATCGCAGGACTCCACTTCAAGCTCCATGTTCTCGAAAGCACCGGCTGCAGGGGATCTGGAGGCGACGAAGAGGAGCGTCTACACTGCGAGCCTCGCCGAAAATCAAGTCTCGTAAGGCCGTGCTTCGGCTGGTGACGCGGCCCGCCGACGGCACGCAAATTGCATCGTACCCATGAGCGCCACCGAAATTGGGAAAAGCTGTAGCAAAGTGAGACAGACGGCACATTTTCGACCGGTTGGCTTGGCCTCAATGGGGCTCGGCCATTATGCCGTTATTAACTCTGTGTGGGACGCCGCGCGCACGCTCTTGCGCGACTGGCCGGTAGATGACGGCGAAGAGTATTTCGAGGCCRTCAAGTCGTGCCTGGATGCGATTATCGGCGATCTCCCACCGGAACACGTGCGGGCGGCCTTCATCAGGGCTGCGCAGGAGGCCGGCATCGCGGTCATAGAAGCGGCGGACTGACTATCGGCCGCGCTTCGACGCCAGACTCCGACTGGCAATGCTATCCTCAGCCAGATCATCCCGGCGCTTGACTTTTCCTGCCAAAGTTCTAACTTAGAACAAAACAGGAACATTGGAGATGATCATGACGCATACGGAACAGGTGATCGCCAACGCCCTTGCGCTTGTCGAGGCGTCCCGCGCAGCCCGCGAGCGAGATCAACAGCGACGTGCCGCCTGGCAGAGAAAGGTCGAACTCAGCCGGCCGCTGCCGCCATTGCCGCGTCCGGTTCAATTGCCGTTGGCGCTGAACTGATGCGGCCGGCAAGGATCTTGGAACCCGGTCAGGCACGCCCCGAACAAGCTGGGGCCGATCAAGCCTGGCCCGATCAAACCTGGCCCGATCAGGCCTGGGAAGTCGAAGCGGTGCTTGCCTGGCATGACGACAATGCCAAGGCGGCGATACGCTCGCTGCTCGATGACTGCAAACATCTCCGCCAGCAACTGGCGCTGGCGGAAAGCGTGATGAGCCGCGGGATGGCCCGCGGCTGGGCGCCGCGATACGAGCGGGACGCCCTCTGAAAGATCGATGCCGCCTGGTCTATGGTACGGCATCCTCCGATGCTCCTCATCGCGAGGTGCGTAGCCCATCGGGCGGAGCCTCGAAGGATCTGCCGCAGCGCTGCTTCCTGCCATCTCACATCTGGTGCCGAACACCCGCCTCGTCCTTCGAGGCTCCGGCTTTTGGCCTGCTCTCTTGGGCCTTGTGCGGCGGCTAACAACGAAAGCGCGCTACTCGTGGTGGCGATTGGCTACGGCGCCCGTCTTTCAGACGCGCCAACAGCGCCGTGGCGTTTTGAGTTGCCGCTTATGCAGCAAGGCCGACATTTGCGAGATAGGCTTCCAGCGCCCCGGCGTGAGCTGAGGCAATGATGGCGCCGACATAGCCATCCGGACGCACGAGCACCCAGTCGCCCGATGCCAGACCGTAGGCATCATGGAAATGCCCGCCTTCGTCGATGACGTCTCCGCGCCGGCCAATCCTGTGGATGTGCAGGCCTGGGCGCGGTGGCATGGCGGCTTGCTCGACTTCATAGCCCAGCAGCGTCCAGTGCGCGCCCTTGAACAGTTCGAACAGCCGCGTCGGCTGGCCGCCGACACCTCTGAGCGGCGCATCGGGGGCACGGTCGCCGGCAAGCAGGCCGCCGCGTCGTTCCGGCTTTTCCAGCGCAAAAGAGGAGGAGGGGTAGCCGATATCGAGTTGATGAACCTCGCGACCACGCCGCATTTCGCCTCGCTTCAGGGCGTCGAGAAGATTGGTCGCCAGACCAAGCATGGCGGCGGCGACCGGGCGGCGCTCCTCCTCATAGCTGTCGAGCAGCGCGTCGGGGGCGCCTGCCGCAGCCGCCGCCAGTTTCCATCCGAGATTATAGGCGTCCTGAACGCTGGTATTCAGACCCTGTCCGCCGGTCGGCGGATGCGTATGGGCGGCATCGCCGACCAGGAACACGCGGCCGAGCCGGTAGCGATCGGCAAGCCGGGCGTTCATGTGGAAGGCCGACGCCCAGGAGACCGATTGGACCTCGATGTCGTCGCGGCTGGTGCGCTCCTTGACCAGGGCGGTCAAGCCTGCCGCGGAGAGGTCGACCTCGCCTTCGAGCGGGATGGGTCCCTGGATCTGGAACAGGTCCGTCCCCGCCAGCGGGCAAATCGCGATCTGTCGCTGCATGTCGCCATCGCCGAAGCGATGCCATACGTCGCGATCCAATCCCGTCTGAATGACATCGGCGACGATGGCGCGCACCCCGAGCGTCTTGCCGGGAAAGCCGATATCCAATGTATGGCGCACGAAGCTGCGGCCGCCATCGGCGCCGACGAGCCAGCGCACGCGGATGGTCTCTTCACCGGATATGCCCTTAAGCTGCGCAGTCACGCCCGCCTCGTCCTGTTCGAAGCCGATGAGTTCGCTGGCGAATTCGGGCCGGTGCCCTAGCTCGAGCAGGCGCTCGCGCATCACCCCTTCGGTCAGGAACTGCGGCACCATCAGGGGAAGATGGTAGGGCTCGGCCGGTGTCGGCTCCCCACCCACCACGGCGTCGGATTCGCTGAAGTTGCCGTCGTCGCGATATTGCCGCTGCCGGGGATAGATGCCGCCGAGCGCGACGATCCGGTCGAGAATGCCGAGATCTTCGAACACCTCCTGGCTTCGCGGCTGAATACCCTTGCCGCGGGAGCCGCGGAATGGGTCGTTCAATTTTTCGATCAGGCGGAAGGATACGCCCCGCCGCGCCAGCTCGATCGCCAGCGTCAGGCCGGCCGCACCGGCGCCTGATATCAGCACGTCGACTGTGGAATTTTCTGTCATTGGTTTCTCCATATGTGTATTATGCACATAATAGGAGAATCGGCATGACGTCAACAAAGAGTGTGCAAAATACACATATCAGCGAAAAACTGCGCGAACTGCATGGAGCTTTGATCGAGATCGTCAGCGTCATGAACCGCCCGCAGCGCGACGAGCAGATGGTCCGCGAGGCGGGCATTTCGCTCGATCGCGCCCTGTTTCCGCTGCTCGTCACGATAGAGCGGCTCGGCCCCATCGGGGTGGTCGAGCTCGCCGACCGCGCCGGCCGCGACTACACCACCGTCAGCCGTCAGGTCGCCAAGCTCGAAAGCCTCGATCTGGTGGAGCGCCGCGGAAATGCCGCCGATCGCCGCGTGCGCGAGGCGGTCATCAGCCCGAAGGGCAAGGCAATGACCGATCGCATCGACGTCGCCCGCGAGCGGATGGGCCGCGCCATCTTCGAGAACTGGAAGGAACATGACTTCAATGAACTCGTGCGGCTGATGCGGAAGTTTGCGGAGGATATCAGCGGCGATATCGGCAATGGCGCGGGAGAAACTGAGGGCGAGGGCGGACCGCAGGCGGATTAGAGCCTTTCCTGGTCAGATTGCAGCATTCTGTTGGCTCAAACGGAGCCGGATGGTCGACCGACCGGCGCGCGTCGTAGCCCGGCTCTACGGCCAAGCCGGCCGGTCGATCAGCCGGCCCGTTTCAGCCAACCCTCCAGCAGATTTGCCTGGCAAATCTGCAAGACTTTAGAATCGCCGGACGCACCTATTGCTTCGCATGGTGAAGCAGTGCGGCCGGTGGGCCGGGCATCTTTCCGCCAGGATCAGAGGCGATCGGCTTGGACGTACCAAGAGGTATGCCCGTCGCCAATCGCCTCTGATCCTGACGAAAACCTGCTCCGGCAGAATGCTGCAATCTGACCAGGAAAGGCTCTAACCTCTGAATCACTCGGGAATGTGGCGGGTGAATTCACCGCAGCCATTGCGCCGGCGCGTCTGCGATGATTTTGTAGCGTCCTGCAATCGCAACGCTTTCCGGTGATTCCCAATGTTCGATATTCTGTGGCGCGGCCTGGTGATCGGCGCCGGCGCAACCATCCTCATGGACCTCTGGGCGATCCTGCTCACCCAGTTCGGTCAGGCGGCCCCCAACTGGGCACCTGTGGGACGCTGGTTCTGGCATCTCCGCCGCGGCAAGGTCTTTCACGACAGCATCGCCGACGCTGAGCCCTATGCCCATGAACTGGCGCTCGGCTGGATCAGCCACTACGCCGTCGGCCTTCTCTATGGGGTGATCTTTGCCATCATCATGGGCTCTGCCTGGCTGGCGGCCCCGACATTTCTTCCCGCCTGGATCTTCGGCATCGTCACCGTCGGGGCAGGGTGGTTCCTGCTGCAACCGGGCCTCGGCATCGGCTGGGCCGCCTCCAAACACCCGACCCCGAACAAGGTCCGGTGCTTCAACCTTCTCGCCCACACTGTTTTTGCCCTGGGGCTTTATGGCACGGCGCTGATCATTGGCTGATCCTGGGGTCGGTTTCGGTCGGCGAGGGGACATGCCGCAACGTCTCGATTCCCTCTCCTCCCCAGCGGGGAGAAGGTGCCCGTAGGGCGGATGAGGGGGCCGGCGAAGCCGGTCTTTCCGACATCGCCTATGCAAGCTTCGACCGTGTCGGTATCGTCTCGACCGGGGTCAGGACGCGCTGGATCTCGGCATTGCCGGCGGCGTGGCGGGATAAGTGAATTATGTGAGATGCTTGCCGTGTGGCCCCTCATCCGCCTGCCGGCACCTTCTCCCCGAGGGGAGAAGGGATTATGCCGCGACCTCTCCGTCCCTGGCCACATCTCGCAAGGCACGTCCTTCGCCGCGTTTACAGGGTCTGGAGGGTCGAGACGAGTGGCTCGACCCCGGTAAGGTTAGATGAGAGGCAGCCATCTCCACGAACCGGACAGCCTTACCGCGCCGCCCAGTTGGCGCCGCGGCGGAAGATGGTCTTCATTTGGGGAACGTCGAACTCCTTGGCCTGATGGCCGAGCGAGGAATAGAAGACGCGGCCCTTGCCGTATTTCCGCTTCCAGACGACAGGCATGACGACGCCGTCGATCCAGTAGGCGTGCTCGCCGGTGAACTTCGTCGTCGCCAGAACCTCGTTCGAGGGGTCAACATGCATGTAATATTGCTCTGACGTATAGGGGAAATCGGCAATGCCCTCCATGAGGGGATCGTCGGGCCGGGTAATGTTGACGGTATAGTCGATGATGTTGCCGGGGTGAGCCACCCACTGGCCGCCGATGATGAACTGGTAATCGACGGAGTCGCGGAAGGCATCGCCCGCGCCGCCGTGATAGCCGGCGATGCCGACGCCGCTTTCGATCGCCGTGGCGAGGTTCTTGACTTCCTCCTTTTCGATCTTCGACATCGTCATGATCGGCACAACGAGGCTAAGATCATGGACGGAAGGGTCGGCAAGCGCCTCGGTGCCGTGCTCGAGATAGACCTTGAAGCCGTCTTCCTCGAGCATGGTCTTGATGATTTCGGCGCACTCCTGCGGCTCATGCCCGCTCCAGCCGCCCCAGACGATCAGTGCTTCACGCATAGTCTTTCCTCCTGAAACTTATTTCGCCAGCCGTCCGTCGACGATGGAATCGGACAAGGGGGCAGGGCGCTCCGTTGCCGTGGTGATCGTGACCGTTCGGCCGGTCGCGGCAGCGGTGTGGAACGCTTCCATGACCTCGAGCACATGCAGCGCCAGATCGCCATTGGCGCGGTGCGGCCGGTTGGAGCGGATCGCATGCGCCATGTCGGCGACGCCGAGCGAGCGATAATTGCCGTCGGCATAGGGTGCTGTGACCGGCTGGTCCTCGAACGGACCGCCCTTCTTCAGATATTCCACGGGGCCGGCGAACTTGTTCGGATCGGGAACGATCAGCGTGCCCTCGGTTCCGTAGATTTCCAGCGGCACATGCCTGTGGCCGGCGACATCGAAGCTCATGGCGATCTGGACGACGGCGCCATTGGCAAAGGCCATCATGCCGGTGACATGGGTCGGCACGTGCACGGGAATACGCTCGCCATTGCGCGGTTCGCTGGTGATCAGCCGTTCCGATCGCGGCGTCGTCGCAAAACCCGCAACTTGTGAAACAGGTCCGAGAAGATTGACGAGATCGGTGATGTAATAGGGACCCATATCGAGCATCGGCCCGCCACCGACTTCGTAAAAGAAGGTCGGGTTCGGATGCCAGCGCTCATGGCCCGGGCACATGAAGGTTGCCGAGCCGCCGACCGGTTGGCCGATGACGCCCTTGTCGATCAGGGTGCGGGCCGTCTGGTGGCCGCCGCCGAGGAAGGTGTCGGGGGCAGCGCCGATGCGAAGATTCCTCGTTTTGGCGGCTTCCGCCAATTTTTTCCCTTCCTCGAAATTAATCCCGAGCGGCTTTTCTGAATAGGTATGCTTGCCGGCCTCAAGCGCCTGCAACGCCACGGCAACATGGGCCTTCGGGATCGTCAGATTGACGATGATCTCGACCTTGGGATCGGCGAAAAGCTCCTCGACGGTCTTGACGGGAACATTAAACTCCGCCGCCTTTGCTTCCGCCAGCTCCCGGTTGAGATCGGCGACGCCGCGGATGTCGAGAATGGGAAAGGATGCCATCGCCGTGAGATAGGCGCCCGAAATATTGCCGCATCCGATGATGCCGATACCGACCTTGTCCATGAATTCCTCCATTGATCGTGCCATTGATGTTGATTGTGGCGCCCGTCAGAGCGCCGGCCCCGTCGTGCTCCAGGGCGATTCGTAGAGTTCGTAAAGCGCCACCGCAGCGGCACCCTGCGCCCAGAAATCATCGGTCGAATCGTCGAAGACGAGTTCGCTCACGCCGCGCAGCGACGGTGGAATGGCGAGCGAATAAGCATCGCGCAGGCTGTTGAGAAAGGGTTCGCCGAGCGCTAGGCTCGACCCCACAAGAATGACCCGCGGCGGCGCAAACAGCGTGACGATGTTGGCAATGGTCAATCCGACCGCTTCGCCGGCGCGGATGGCGGCACTGATCAGCCGGTCGTCATCGGCCTTGATCAGTGCCTGGGCATGGTTCATGCCGCGGCCGAGACGGATCGCTTCGGCAAAACGCCCGTCGGCCTGCTGTTCGCCGAGGATCGCGCTTTCGCCGGCCTGGCTGAACAGCCGGACGACGCCATTCGGTCCCATGCCGAGCACGAGGTCGCCGAGATTGTGGCTGAGGCCGCCGGCGCCGCGAAACAGGCTGTTGCCGTGCAGGACCCCGAGACCCAGCGTCTGTTCGAGCGAAATCAGCACCATATCCTCGAGATCGCGGGCCTTTCCGAACCAATGATGGCCAAGCGTGATGGCGTGGGCGTCGCTTTCGACAATGGTCGGCGTCGCCAGCCGCGTCGACATTTCCGCGGCGAAATCGACATTGGTGTCGCGAAAGATCGGGCTGCTTCTTATGTAGCCGGTGCGGTGCTCGATGACGCCTGGAAAGCCGAGGCAGACGCTGTCGACATCCTCCAGCGAAAGCCCGGCATCGAGGACGCAGCGCCTGACCCCATCCTCGACCAGATCGGCGATGACGCCGATCGGCTGCCGGTCGATGCGAATCGGCAAGGCGAGCTTCGACAGCACGTCGCCGCGGAAATTGGTGACGACGAAGACCATCCTGTTGGCGGCGATCTTGGCGCCCACCACGCGGGCGGCATCGGGATTGAGCTCCAGCATCACCCGCGGCCGTCCGCGCACGGCCTCATTGCGGATATCGCCTTCGTGACGCGGCAGGATGAGGCCGTCGTCGAGCAGCGAGGCGGTGATGGCCGAAACGGTCGTTGTGGAAAGTTCGGTTCGCTCGCTGATCTCTATCCGCGAGATCGGACCATGGCGCCGGACGGTATCGAGCACGTTCAAGCGATTGATCGCGCGCATTAATTCGGGATCTGCGGTCTTCATGGGAACTAGCCAGGCGAGCGTTTCGTTGGGGCGGAACCCAAATACTTTTAACGGGTTACGAAATAAATAGCGGGCAATTCGGCGGTCCTGTCAAGCGCATTTGATAAAAATAGAGGCATTGGGTTGACATTGGGTCAAAGCTCCGTTGAATTAATCCGCATAGGGGAAAAATTGTGAGGATAGCCCCTGGGAGGAAAAATCATGACTTTTAGGTTCAAGAGCGCCGCTCTTCGCGGCAGGCGTATCGCATCCATGGCCGCGGCTGCCGGCATGTTGCTGGCCGGAGCAGGTGCTGCCTCGGCGACGACGGTGGTCAAGTGGCTGCATCTCGAGCTCGACCCGAAATATGTCGCGGCCTGGGAAGACATCGTCAAGAAATACGAAGCCCAGCACCCTGACGTCGATATCCAGATGCAGTTTCTCGAAAATGAGGCCTTCAAGGCCAAGCTTCCGACATTGCTGCAGTCCGACGACGTGCCGGATTTCTTTTTCAGCTGGGGCGGCGGCGTCTTGAAGCAGCAGTCCGAGACCGGCGCGCTCCAGGATGTGACGCCGGCCCTCGATGCCGATGGCGGCAAACTGCGCGGCGCCTATAGCCCGGCTTCGGTCAGCGGCCTGACATTCGACGGCAAGACCTGGGCTATTCCCTATAAGGTCGGTCTGGTCAGCTTTTTCTACAACAAGGAGCTGTTTGCCAAGGCCGGCGTCAAGGCCGAGGACATCAAGAACTGGGCTGATTTTCTCGATACGGTGAAGAAGATCAAGGCTGCCGGCATCGTGCCGATCGCCGGCGGCGGCGGTGAAAAATGGCCGATCCACTTCTACTGGAGCTATCTCGTCATGCGCGAAGGCGGACAGAAGGTCTTCGAAGCGGCAAAGACCGGCCAAGGCGAAGGTTTCCTCGATCCCGCAATCATCAAGGCCGGCGACGACCTCGCCGAACTCGGAAAGCTCGAACCGTTCCAGCCTGGCTATCTCGGCTCGACCTGGCCGCAGGCGCTCGGCGTTTTCGGTGACGGCAAGGCTGCGATCATCCTCGGCTTTGAAAATACCGAGGCCAATCAGCGCAAGAATGCCGGCGACGGCAAAGGTCTCGCACCCGAAAATATCGGCCGTTTCGCCTTCCCGGCGGTCGATGGCGGCGCCGGCAAGCCGACCGATACGCTTGGCGGTCTGAATGGCTGGGCTGTCACCAAGAAGGCATCCAAGGAAGCGATCGATTTCCTCGCCTTCCTGACGAATGCGGACAATGAGCGGGCGATGGCCAAATCAGGCATGCTATTGCCCGTTGCCGTCGGCGCCGGTGATGGCGTCACCAACCCACTGCTTGCCGAATCGGCAAAACAGCTGGCCGCCTCGACCTGGCATCAGAACTATTTCGACCAGGATCTCGGTGCGGCGGTCGGCCGTGTCGTCAACGACGTGTCGGTGGAAATCGTCTCCGGTCAGATGAATTCCAAGGACGGCGCCCAGATGATCCAGGACGCTTTCGAGCTGGAACAATAACCAGCGCCTGCAGACCCATCCTGGCGCTCCAGTGAAGAGCGGGAGCGCCAGCCTTGCTGCCGACGAGATGCGAAAGCAGGACCCATGGCCAATATTTCAGTCCCATCGATAACCACTGCCGCCAGGCCGGCAAAAAGAGCCGCAAACAGCAAGAGCTCGGTCGCTCATGACCGRCTGGCGGTGCTGTTGATCTTCCTGCCGCCGGCGCTGCTGCTTTTCACGCTCTTCGTCATCATGCCGATGGGCGAGGCGGCCTGGTACAGCCTCTACAAGTGGAACGGCTACGGCACGCCGACTGAGTTCATCGCGCTGCGCAATTTCCAGGTTCTGTTTCGAAATGCGGCTTTCACCCAGGCGCTGGTCAATAACGGCCTGATCATCGTGATCTCGATCTGCATCCAGGTGCCGCTCGCCATCTGGCTCGCCACCATGCTGGCGCACCGCATTCCGGGTGTCGTCGGCTACCGCCTGATCTTCTTCCTGCCCTATGTGCTGGCGGACGTTGCCGCGGGTCTTATCTGGCGCTTCGTCTATGATGGCGACTATGGCCTGTTTGCCGCCGTTTCCAACTTCTTCGGCTTCGCCAACCCCTATGTGCTCGCCGACAAGGATGTGGCGATCTATGCCGTGCTTGGCGTCATCGTCTGGAAATATTTCGGCTTCCACATGATGCTGTTCATCGCCGGCCTGCAATCCGTCGACAAGAGCGTGCTGGAGGCCGCCGAAATCGACGGCGCCACGGGCTGGCAGAAGTTCCGTTACGTCACGTTGCCGCTGCTCGGCTCGACCTTGCGTCTTTCCATCTTCTTTGCCGTCGTCGGCTCGCTGCAGCTCTTCGACATGATCATGCCGCTGACGGGCGGCGGGCCGTCCAACTCCACGCAGACGATGGTCACCTTCCTCTACACCTACGGCGTCATGCGCATGCAGGTCGGCCTCGGCAGCGCCGTCGGCGTCGTGCTCTTCATCATCTGCGTGACGCTCGCCTTCGGTTACAAAAGGATATTCATGCGCCATGACTGATATGAGCTCTTCCATCCGCATGAGCACGTCCACACGCGTCTATCTCTACGTGTCGCTGAGCCTGATTGCCGCAATCGTGCTCGTGCCGTTGCTGACGACGGCGCTCGGCGGCTTCAAGACGCTGGGTGACCTGCGCACCAATCCCTTCGGCCTGCCGACAGAGTGGCAATGGGCAAACTATACCGACATTCTTTTCGGTGAACGCTACTGGCTGCAGATCGGCAATTCGCTTGTGATCGCGTCGCTTACCGTCCTCCTGACGCTGATCGTCTCGTCGATGGCGGCTTTCGCCTTTGCCCATGTCCGGTTCTTCGGATCGTCGTTCCTGCTCAATTATTTCCTGCTCGGCCYGATGTTTCCGGCGGCAACCGCGATCCTGCCGCTCTTCATCCGCATCCGCGATCTCGGCCTGCTCGATACCTATTGGGGCGTGGTGCTGCCGCAGGTGGCCTTCGGCCTTGGCATGAGCATCCTGCTGTTTCGAAACTATTTCCGCAACCTTCCGGAAGAATTGTTTCAGGCGGCTTTCGTCGACGGTTGCGGTTATCTCCGCTTCTTCTGGCATATCTCGCTGCCGCTTTCCCGGCCGATCGTCGCCACCGTCAGCATCATTTCCTTCGTCGGCAGCTGGAACAGCTACATCCTGCCGCTGATCATGCTGAACTCGGAATCGAAATATCCCTGGCCGCTCGGCATCATGGTCTATCGCGGCGAGTACGGCACGGAGTGGCAGCTGGTGCTGGCCTTCATCACGCTGACCATCCTTCCCACCATCATCGTCTTTTTCGTCGCCCAGAGACACATCATCGCCGGTCTGACCGCCGGCGCCGTGAAGTCCTGAGCCCGAACCATTGGAGGTGCAATCATGGCATCCGTTGAACTCACCGATATCAGCAAGACCTATGGCGCCGTCGACGTCATCCACGGCATCTCGCTTGGTATTGAGGACGGAGAATTCGTCGCGCTCGTCGGCCCGTCCGGTTGCGGAAAATCGACGCTGCTGCGGATGATCGCCGGCCTCGAGGAGATTACTGATGGCGACATCGCCATCGGCGGCAAGGTCGTCAACGCTATGACGCCGCGCGAACGCAACATCGCCATGGTCTTCCAATCCTACGCGCTCTATCCGCACATGACGGTTGCTGAAAACATGGGCTTCAATCTGAAGCTCGCCGGCGTTGCTAAACCCCAGATCGAGGCCCGGGTGGCCGAGGCCGCCCGCATGCTGGATCTCGCCGAACTCCTCGACCGCAAGCCGGCCCAGCTTTCCGGTGGCCAGCGCCAGCGCGTCGCCATGGGCCGTGCCGTCGTGCGCAATCCCGCCGTCTTCCTGTTCGACGAGCCACTGTCCAACCTCGATGCCAAGCTGCGCGTGCAGATGCGCTCGGAAATCAAGACGCTGCACCAGAAGGTCAGGACGACCTCGATCTATGTCACCCATGACCAGATCGAAGCGATGACGCTTGCCGACCGCATCGTCGTTCTCAATCAGGGCAGGGTGGAACAGCAGGGCACGCCGCTCGAACTCTACAGGAAGCCCGCCAATCTCTTCGTCGCCGCCTTCATAGGATCGCCGGCAATGAACATGCTCGAAGGCACGGTCGACGGAGAAAATGGTGGGCCTGCTGCTCGTCTCAGCGACGGCACGGCGATCCGCATCGCGCCGGACCGCAAGGTCAAGGCCGGCCAGGCCATCACCATCGGCCTGCGTCCCGAACATCTCGTTCCCGGTGTCGCCGCCGGCACGCCGCTCGCCGGCCGGACGATGCTGGTGGAACCGACAGGCGCCCAGACCCACGTGGTCTTCGACCTTGCCGGACAGCAGGTGACCGCCATCGTCGACGGCGAATATCCCGCCCGCTACGGCGCCGTGTTCGAGGCGAGTATTACCAGTGATCAGGTGCACGTCTTCGACCGCGGCACCGGTGTGGCGCTGTAGCCGGGGCGGTTTGTCCCACGGCTGTCCGATTTGCGGCGACGAACGGGAACCGGGGAGGGTGCGGCATATCCTCTTCTCCCCTCGGGGAGAAGGTGCCGGCAGGCGGATGAGGGGGCTGCACGGCACCCCCTTTCAGCATAACCTMTCCCTCCAKTCCGCCGCCGGTGCATTGCGCGTTGTTGGAAAGACCGGCGTCGCCGACCCCCTCATCCGCCCTACGGGCACCTTCTCCCCGAGGGGAGAAGAGGGAGTCGAGAGGTCTCGGCATGCTCCTCTCCGCATGTGGAGGTCCGGGGTCGTCTGAAGACGGCAGTCACCCCTGCCGTCTAACATTGGATTTACTACTCCGCCGCGATCCGTGTGACGCCGTTGGCCTGGACGATCTTTTCCAGCAGCGCGAGCTCTTCCTGGGTAAGATCCGTCAGAGGCGGGCGCACGGGGCCGGGGTTCTGCCCGAGGACGCGAAGGCCGGCCTTGATGATCGAGACCGCGTATCCCTTCTTGCGATTGCGCAAGGCGACGAAGGGGAAGAAGAAGCCCTTCAGGATCTCGTCGACGGTCGCCTGATCACCGGTCCGCAAGGCACCGTAAAAGCGCTGGGCGAGGGCGGGGACGAAGTTGAAAACGGCCGATGAATAGGTCGTCACGCCTGCGGCAAAATAGGCCTGCGCATAAACCTCATGGGTCGGCATGCCGCCGACATAGACGAGACGGTCACCAAGCAGGGTGGTAATCTCGATCACCTTGTCGACATCGCCGACGCCGTCCTTGAAGCCGATCAGGTTCGGGCATTCCTCCGCCAGGCGCGCGATGCTGTCGGCCGAAAGAATGGCGTTGTCGCGGTTATAGACGATGACGCCGATGCCGACCGATTGGCAGACCGCCTTGACATGGGCGATGAGACCCGCCTGTTCGGCAAACATCAGATAGGGGGGCAACAGCAGCAATCCGTCGGCGCCGGCTTTCTCGGCCGCGACGGCGATCTCGATGGCGAGTGACGTACCATAGCCGGTTCCCGAAATGATCGGCGTCTTGCCGGCCGACGCCTTGGCCGCCCGGACAACCTGCGGAATCTCGGCCGGATTGAGGGAGAAGAACTCCCCGGTGCCGCCGGCGGCAAACAGTGCAGCGGCGTCGTAACCGGAAAGCCACTCGACATGACGGCGGTACTTGGCTTCGTCAAATTTGAGTTGATCGTCGAAATGGGTCACCGGAAACGACAGGAGACCACTACCGACGGCCTTCTTCAATTCAATCGGGTTCATCATGAAGTCCTATTTCTTAGGTGTTGAAAACCGGGTCACTCGCTGTCGAGCACTTGCAGAAGTGCTGCGATATAGCCGTAGCAGAAGGCAAATGCGGTGGCGGTTGGGTCCTTGCCGCTGACGGTCGGTACATGGTCGGGCATCAGCATGTATTTGAAGCCCACCTCCTTGTAGATCCTGGCCGAACGGACCATGTCCATGTCGCCTTCTTCAGGGAAGGTCTCCATGAAGGACAGCTTGCCGCCGCGAATGTTGCGGAAGTGAACATTGAAGATCTTGCCGCGCTGGCCGAACCAGCGGATGACATCGTCGATCTCCTTGCCGGGATTTTCGAGCATTTCGCCGATCGAGCCCTGGCAGAAATTGAGGCCGTGATAGGGGTTTTCGCGCATCAGCACGAACTTCTTCAGGCCTTCTACCGTGCCCAGCACCCGCGTGACGCCGCGATAGCCCGGCGGCGTATAGGGATCGTGCGGATGGCAGGCGAGCCGGACGCGGTTGCTTGCAGCGACAGGAACGACGCGTTCCAGGAAATAGTCGATCCGTTCCCAGTTTTCGTCCTCGGAAAGCACGCCGGCAAGACCGGGCTCGGCCTGCTGATCCGTCTTGTCCCAGCGGAAGCTGGCATTCAGCGACCCGCCGCGTCCCGGCTCATCCGGCGTGCGGGGAATGCCGATCAGGTTGAGATTGTACTTCACCGAAGGAATGCCGGCCGCCGCAACATTCTCGATCAGCTTGCAGACGGCGTCGATCTGTCTGTCGCGCTCGGGGCCGGCAAGCAGGATATCGGGATAGGAAGCCTTCTCGATCGGCTGCGAGGGCAGCGGCAATTGAATCATGTCGAGGATCAGGCCGAAGCTTTCGACCTTGTCGCGATGGCGCTCGAGGTCGGACAGCGTCCAGCTGCTCGGCTTTCCGGGCGGGTCGGCATTGATATGCTTCACACCCAGTTGCGCGAAGATACGATAATCGTCGTCATCCCGCGCGGCGACCTGTGTTCCCAGATACATTTGAGTCTCTTTCGAAATTACACAATGTCATATGACATAATATGAATTTTGAAGAGTGTCGAGCCCTATTGCTGCTCGGCGAGCATGCGGTAGCGGCGTTGGCTGGCCAGCATATGTGCGCGCATTGCCTGGCGGGCGCGTTCGGGATCCTGATCGGCGATTGCCGACAGGATTTCGACATGTTCGGCATAAACCTTCTGAAGATAGCTGCGGTCATTGGCCTCGGGGAGTGTCGGAAACTGGCCGCGGGGGATGGCTCTGGGGCCGAAATGGCGCAGGACATCGACATAGAATCGGTTGTTCGTGGCGGCGGCAATTGCCATGTGGAAGGCGTAATCCGCTTCCACGGTTTGCTGTCCGGTTTCGATCAGGTGCGCCATTCTGCGGTTGGCCTCCCGGATTGCCGCCTCCTGCTCGGCGGTGCGGCGATAGGCGGCAATTGCCGCCGCTTCACCCTCGGCCGCCATACGAAACTCCAGCAACTCCAAGGTTTCCGGAATGCTTTTGATTTCCACCGGCGTCAGCGGCAGGACCGAATGCGCCTTCGGATCCGCGACAAAAACGCCTTTGCCCTGGATCGGCTTGACGAAGCCTGCCGACCTTAGATCGGCTATCGCCTCGCGCACCACGGTGCGGCTGACGCCGAATGTCGCTTCAAGCTGCGGCTCGGTCGGCAGTTGATCGCCGACACGCAGCGTCCCCGTCTCGATTTGCGCCCGCAGCTGATCGATGACCTGTTGCGCCAGTCTTTGCCGGCCACCGCCGAATGTTGTCATTGTCCGTTCCCCCAATCCCTTTGCATCAAGTCTCCCGCTCGGGTCTTGCAAATCATATCAGACTTCGATAAATCATAATACGACATACGGGCGACATAATATGTCTTTTATAGTAGTCTAGGGAGGACTTACAATGAAGCATTTTTCTAAAGGCTTGTTCGTCGGCGCCGTCATCGGCGCCCTGACGATCGCTGCACCGCTCTCGCAGGCTGCCACGCCACAGGACCAGCTGGTGGTCGGCACCTCACTGGCGCAGGTTTTGTCGCTGGATCCGCAGCAGGCGACCGAAGGCAAAGCGGTCGAGATCATGTCGAATCTTTACGATCGGCTCGTCGCCAGCACCGCTGATGGTAAGATTCTTCCGCAGCTGGCGGAAAGCTGGAAGGTTGACGACAAGGGCATCACATTTACGCTGCGCAAGGCCAATTTCGCCTCCGGTAACCCGGTCACCTCCAAGGATGTCGTCTACTCGCTGGCGCGGCTCCTGAAGATGGATCAGGCCGCCGCCGCCAACCTCAAGCGCGTCGGTTACGACAAGGACAATGTCGAAAAGCTCGTCAAGGCCGTCGACGACCAGACGGTGCGCATCGATCTCTCCGACCAGGTGACGGCGGAGCTTCTGCTCTACCGGCTGACGACGACCACCACCAGCGTGGTTGACAGCGTCGAAGTCGAGAGCCACGCCGTTGATAATGACTACGGAAACGCCTGGATGCGAACCCATTCGGCCGGCTCCGGTCCGTTCACCCTCAATCGCTGGTCTCCGAACGAACTGGTGATCCTCGATGCCAACAAGGACTATATGGCCGGGGCGCCGAAGATGCGTCGCGTCATCGTCCGGCATGTGCCTGAAAGCCAGGTCGAGCGGCTGATGCTCGAACGCGGCGATATCGATATTGCCAGCGCCCTGACCGCCTCGGATCTCGCGACCTTCCAGAGCAAGAAGGGCTTTGCCATCCAGCGCATTCCGACGGGCGGTTTCTATGTGCTGTCGATGAATGCCGGCAACAAATACCTCGCCAACCCGAAGGTTCGCGAAGCCATTGCCTACGGCATCGACTATAAGGGCATCGAAAAGACCATCATGGGTCCTTACGGCCGGGCCAGAAACGTTCCCGTTCCGGAGAATTTCGAATATGCCATCCCCAATCCCGATTGGCATCTCGACGTCGAAAAGTCCAAGCAGCTGCTGAGCGAGGCAGGCTTCAAGGACGGATTCTCGCTTTCGCTGAAGACCATCGCGCAAACGCCGCGCATCGATCTTGCCACCGCCATCCAGGCATCGCTTGCCCAGGTCGGCATCAAGATCGACATCCAGCAGGGCAACGGCTCGGAAATCATCGCCGCCCATCGCGCCAGGGATTTTGATCTGCTGATCCCGCAGACCAGCGCCTATATGCCGAACGTGCTCGGCTCGATGGAGCAGTTTTCCTCCAATCCCGACAACTCGAAGGAAGCCAACAATGCCGGCAATTTCGTCTGGCGCTCGGCCTGGGACATCCCGGAACTTACGGCGCTGACGGCGAAAGCATCGATGGAACCGGACGCCAAGAAGCGCGGCGAACTCTACGTTCAGATGCAGAAGATGTTTGTCGAACAGAAGCCGGCGGTGCTTCCGCTCTTCGAGCGCTTTGAGCCGATCGTCCTGTCCAGCAAGGTCGAGGGATATGTGGGGCATCCGTCTCAGTTAACGCGTCTCGAGAACGTGACGAAGGTCGAAACCCAGTAATACTTCCCAGGACAGCCGATCATGAAGGAACTCTCCGTAGCCGAATTTGGCCGACGCCTGGCGCATTTGCTGGTCAGCCTGTTCATCCTCTTATGTGTGACCTTCGTGATCGGCCGCGTCTTGCCCACCGATCCGGTCGGCGCGATTGTCGGCGAGCTCGCCGATCCCGCCGCCTATGCTGCGATGCGGGCGCGCCTGGGGCTCGATCTGCCGATCTACCAGCAGTTTTTCCTCTATCTGAACGGGCTGGCGCATGGTGATTTCGGCACGGCCGTCCTCACCGGCAATCCCGTCTCTTCGGACCTCGCCCAGGCCTTTCCGGCGACGTTCGAACTTGCGACGCTGGCGGTGATCATTTCGACCTTCGTCGGTGTCCCGCTCGGGCTGGTCGCGGCGCTGTTTCGCGACAGCTTCATCGACAAGACGGCCCGGGTCGTCGCGCTCGTCGGTCATTCGATCCCGGTTTTCTGGTTCGGCATCGTCGGGCTCGTCATTTTCTATGCCGGCCTCAACTGGGTCGGCGGGCCGGGCAGGATCGATGTGTTTTACGAAGGCCTCGTCACACCACGCACCGGCCTGTTGTTGGTCGACAGCCTGCTGCAGGGCGAGACCGAAATCTTCTGGAATGCGCTCGGCCATATCATTCTGCCGGCCGTCATCCTCGCCTATGCGGCGATGGCCTACATCACGCGCATGACCCGCAGCTTCACCCTGGAGCAGTTGAGCCAGGATTATGTCATTGCGGCCCGAGCCAAGGGTGTGAGCCCGCTCGGCACGATCTGGCACCACGTCCTGCCGAACATTGCGGTGCAGCTGATCACCATCCTTGCCATTTCCTATGGCGGTCTGCTCGAAGGCGCTGTCGTGACCGAGATCGTTTTCTCCTGGCCTGGCATCGGCCAGTACATGACGAACGCGCTGATGATCGGCGACATGAACGCCATCGTCGCCGGCACCATCATTGTGGGATTCATTTTCATGTTGTTGAACTTCCTGGCCGACGTTGCTTACGCCGTCTTTGATCCGCGTATGCGGGAGGCGGCCCGATGAGCGATGTCATCCGCAGCGAGATTCAGATCCGCCCTCCAAGCGTGTTGACCCGTATCGCGGCGTCGTTTGCGCGCGCCGGCCGCAAATTGGCGGCCGAGCCGCTTGGTCTTGGAGGCTTCGTCATCCTCGGTCTGCTTTGCTTGATCGCGATCTTCGCGCCGCTCCTGGCGCCCTACGATCCGGCGATACAGGCGCTTGGCGATGCCTTGCAGCCGCCGAGCCTCGCGCATCTGGCGGGCACGGACGAATTCGGCCGGGATATCTTGAGCCGCCTCATCTTTGGCACGCGCATCACCATCCAGACCGTGCTTTCGATCTCCTTGATCGTCGGTCCGATCGGCCTGTTGATCGGCGTTGTCGCCGGCTTCTTCGGCGGACGCATCGATGCGCTGCTGATGCGCGCCACCGATATCGTACTGTCTTTCCCGTCGCTGATCCTGGCTCTGGCTTTTGCTGCGGCACTCGGCGCCGGCTTGACCACGGCAATCATCGCGATCTCGCTGACCGCATGGCCGCCGATTGCCCGGCTCGCGCGCGCCGAGGCGCTTGTCGTCAGAAACGCCGACTATGTGGTCGCCGCCCGGCTTTATGGCGCCTCGCCGATCCGCATTCTTCTCCTCTATATCGCGCCGATGTGCGTCCCGTCGGTCATCGTTCGCCTGACGCTCAACATGGCGGGCATCATTCTGACGGCAGCTTCGCTTGGCTTCCTCGGCCTTGGCGCCCAGCCGCCGGCGCCGGAATGGGGCGCGATGATCTCCAGCGGCCGCAAGTTCATGCTGGATTATTGGTGGGTTGCCGTGATGCCGGGTATCGCCATCCTCCTCACCAGCCTTGCCTTCAACATCGCCGGAGATGCTCTGCGCGACATTCTGGATCCTCGCCATGCAAGATCGTGATCTGCAGCCCGTTCTTTCCGTCGAAGGATTGAGCGTCCGTTTCGGCCGAGGCGCCGTGCCTGCCGTCTCCAACGTCAGTTTCGACGTCGGGCGCGAACGCGTCGGGATCGTCGGAGAATCCGGTTCCGGAAAATCGACGACCGGTCGCGCCATCATGCGTCTTCTGCCGCCGGCCGCGGTGGTCTCGGCCGAACGCCTGGATCTCGCCGGTAGTTCGTTGCTGTCGAAGTCCGAACGTCAGATGGGCGCGCTGCGCGGCAAGGACATCGCGCTGATCATGCAGGATCCGCGCTATTCGCTGAACCCGGTGCTTTCGATCGGCAAGCAGATCGCCGAAGCCGCCCGCCTTCACCTCGGTCTTCACAAGAAACAGGCGCATGAGGCTGCCCGCGCCATGCTGGAGCGCGTGCGCATCAGCGATCCGGAGCGGGTCATGGCGCTTTATCCGCATCAGATATCGGGCGGCATGGGCCAGCGCGTGATGATCGCCATGATGCTGCTGGCGCGCCCGAAGCTTGTCATCGCCGACGAGCCGACCTCTGCGCTTGACGTCAGCGTCCGCAAAGACGTGCTGCTGTTGCTCGATGAGCTGGTGCGCGAGAACAATTCCGGACTGCTGTTGATCAGCCACGACATTCGCATGGTGGCAGCTTTTTGCGAGCGCATCATCGTCATGTATGCCGGCCGGATCGTCGAGACCCTGACCCGTCTCGAAGACGCCCGCCATCCCTATACCCGGGGGCTGATAGCGGCACTACCCGACCCCAGGAACCCGGTTCGCCGCCTTGCGGTTCTCGACAGGACGAAACTCGATCTGGAGACGGCGCAATGATCAATGTGCGTGACCTCGATGTCGTCTTTGCCTCCGGCAAATCAAGCAACCATGTCGTCAGGGGCATCAGTTTCCAGGTCGACCAGGGGGAGACCCTTGGTATTGTCGGTGAATCCGGATGCGGCAAATCGACGGTGCTGCGGTGCCTCGCCGGCATGGAGTCCGGCTGGACCGGTCACATCGAGCTTGGCGGCAAACCGATCGGCAAGAAACGCTCCCGCGAGGAGCTGAAATTCGCTCAGATGGTGTTTCAGGACCCATACGGCTCCCTGCATCCGCGCCATCGTATCGGCACCGCCTTGGCCGAGCCGCTGCGCGCCATGCGCCATTCCGATATCTGGTCGAAGGTCGAGAGGGCGTTGATCCAGGTGGGTTTGCCGGCGAGCTTCGCAAACCGTTTTCCGCATGAGCTTTCCGGCGGCCAGCGGCAGCGGGTGGCAATCGCCCGGGCCCTGATCCTGTCGCCGCCCATCCTGTTGCTCGACGAGCCGACATCGGCGCTCGATGTCTCGGTCCAGGCGGAGATCCTCAACCTGCTTGCCGATCAGCGAGAGGAAAAGGGCCTGACCTATCTGCTTGTCAGTCACGACCTCGCGGTCATCGGCCATATGTGCGACCGGGTGCTGATCATGAAGAATGGTTGCTTCGTCGACGAACTCACCAAAGCGGATCTGCAGGCCGGCACCACGCATGATGCCTATGCGCGAGAACTGTTCGAAGCGAGCTTTATCGAGGCTTGATATCCTCGAACGTGGTGGGGTTCAGCGATCCACTGTTGCGACATGGACGCGGTTGACCGCTGCGACGCTACCCCTTTCGACGAGATGGCAGGCAAGCTCGACCCGCCGTCGTGGGGCCGCAAGGCCGAGCATCATGTCGCGCAGCAGATCGAGCGCGGTGGCGCCGAGTTCGCGCATCGGAATATGCACCGTCGACAGCGGCGGATTGAGAAAGGCCGACTGCGGCAGGTCGTCTATGCCCATCACCGAGATGTCCTGCGGGACGGTATAACCCATCGCCTGCAATCCGCGCACCGCGCCATTGGCCAGACTGTCGCCCGCCGTCAGGATGGCGGTGAAGGTGAGGCCTTTCTCGCGGACAAGACGGGTGACCGCCTCGGCGCCGAGTTCCGGCAGCCAGTCGTCGACCTCGAGCACCAGATCGGCATCGGCCGTCAGCCCATGATGCTGCAGGGCGTCGCGCCAGCCCTCCAGGCGCCGCTCGATCGTCCGCCGCCCCGGCCTCAGCATGAACAGGATACGTTGATGTCCCGCCTTGATCAGCCGCTCGGCGGCGATGAAGGCGGCCGATCGGTTACAGGGCGTAACACTCGAAAGCCGCATATAGGGATCGTCGCTGTTGACGAGCACGACGGGCTTTCCGAGATCGGCGGCCGCCGCCAGCATCTCCTCCTCGTCGACGGTCAGGATCAGCATGCCGCCAAAACTCGGATCGTCACGCATCTCGGCGACGACGCGGGCTTCATCCCCCTTGTCGGCGATAGGGCGCATCGCCAGTTCGATGCCGAGAGCGGCTGCGCGCGCATTCAATCCTTCGAGCACATAGAGCGTGAACTGGTTGCGGACATAGTCGATCATCGCCGCGCCGGAGGCGACGAGCATGACCTTCTTGCCGGCAACGCTCGCCGGCAGGGCGTAGCTGACCGCACTCGCCGTTTCCAGCACCAGCTTGCGAATCTCCGGCCTGACGCCCTTTTCGCCAGCCAGCGCACGCGACACCGTGCTGACCGAGACACCGCATCTGGCGGCAATGTCGTCGAGGCGCGTGCGCCTGCCTTTTTTCTCTTCCACCGCCATGTCCTCTCCTCGCTCCCGACTACTATGCAAAAATCTTTCAGATTGCGCAAATGGAATGCCTATGCACAATTGTTGCCTGAGGAGTCCGCGACAAGCGGCAGAGCAGGGAGGCTTTGAAATGTGGCTAGGCGGCCAGTCCATGCGTCGGCGTTTTACCCGGCGTCCCAAGGCTTGAGCATGATGCCGAAAAGTGTGAGCGGTTTTCGGGCGACATCATGCTCCAACTGTTCTGGGGCGGGCTGAAATATGACCACTGAGCAGCAATCCCATCTCCGCCGCGCAACGGCGAAGGATAGCCCGATCGTCTACTGGCAGCTCGCCAACCTGTGGCAGGAGCGCTATGACGTCGCCGACCGTCCGATGGACGGCAACATGGATCCGTTTTTCTTCGTCACCAAGACGAAGAATTTCATCCCGCATGAATATCCCTGCCGCACCCAATTCAAGAAATCCTTCTCCGGCCGGCGGCCGCAGCCGGCTGCCGAGTTCGACGCTGTCCGCTGGTGGCTTCCCTTTGCCTCCCCGCGTGTCGATCTCTCCGGCTTCTGGTTTCGCCCGACGCGCATCGGCTGCTGGGCGCGCACCTTCCTCGATGCCCGCTCAGTGGGACCCGCGACGCTTCGCCTGTCGACCTGCGGCGGTGCGATCCTCTTCGTCAATGGCCGCGAGCAGGGCTTCATGGCGCCTTATCAGCGCAATCTTGAAGCCCAGCAGCTCTTCGAGATCGAACTGGCGGCCGGCCTCAACGAGATCCGCGTCTATTTCGACGATCTCGCCGAGCGCGACGCGCGTTTCTATTTCCAGCTGGATTATGTCGAAGGACCGGAAGTTGAAGCCGCCGTGCCCGTTCCCATCGCCGCCGGCGACGCGGATGCGCTGGAGGTCATCCTCGAGGGCATGCGCTTCGACCGCACGGCCTATCTCGGCGAGGACGTGACGGTCCTCTTCCCCGTGCCGCTGCCGGTGGCGCTGAGCTGCCATGTCGAGATCGAAGGCGACTTCATGTCGATCGAGCGCTTCGACTATGATTTCGAGCTGGAAGCGGGAGCAACCAAGCTGGAACTCGGCACCTCGGCGGATATGCCCGCCGATTTCCGCCATTTCCGCATCACCTTCAAAACAGGCGAGCTCTCGCTCGGCCGGACGCTCGGCGTCGAGATCTGTCATCCCCAACGCCAGGGGGAAGCGCCCGCCGCTCTGGAGGACCGCGTCGCCGAGGCGCTGGCCGAGGTCGCCGCCCATTCCGAACCCGATACAGTCTGTGCTTTCGCGCGTCTTGCGCAGGGGCAGGGCGGCGAGGAAACCGAGGCGATGATCTCGGCCATGCTGCCTGTTATCGAGGATTGCCACGACTGCGCCGATTTCGTGCTGGTGCCGCTGCTCTTTGCCTATACGCGCTGGAGCGATCTGCTGTCACCGGAGCTGCGCGACAGGATCGAGCACGCCGTCCTCAATTACCGCTATTGGATGGACGAACCGGGCAACGACGTTCAGTGGTATTTTTCGGAAAACCACGCGCTTCTCTTCCATACCGCCGCCTATCTCGGCGGCAGGCTTTTCCCCGATGCCGTCTTCGTCCGTTCCGGCCGCACCGGCGCCGAGCAGATGCAGGTCGGCGAACAGCGTGTCCGCGCCTGGCTTGACCATTTCGAGCGCTGGGAAATGGCCGAGTGGAATTCCGTTCCCTATTTCCCGATCGATTTCAAGGGCCTGACGGCGCTGGCCGCTTGCGCCCCGGATGAGACGATCCGCAACCGGGCGAGTGCCAGCATCGTCCGCCTGATGGAGATCGTCGCCCGCTCGGCCCATCACGGCATGCTGACCGGCAGCCAGGGCCGTTCTTACGAACATACGCTGCGCCCCGGCCGCTCGGTCGAACTCTCCGCTATTGCTCGGCTGCTCTGGGGCCGCGGCTGGTACGGCCGGCGTGTCCACGCTTTGCCGCAGCTTGCCGTCTGCATTCGCGATCATGGCCTGCGTTTTCCAGAAGCGCTTGCGGCGATTGCGGCGAGCCAGTCCGACGACGCGCAGGAATGGACCTTTTCCCAGGGCGAGAACCGTTTCGCCGCGCTATACCACTATAAGACCCGCGACACCGCGCTTGGCACCATCGCCCATTATCGTCCCGGCGCCTGGGGCTACCAGGAGACGGTGCTGCATCTGCGCTTGGGCGACCGGCCGGAAGCGCAGATCTGGATCAACCATCCCGGCGAAACCATCCAGTTCGGTTATGGCCGGCCGAGCTTCTGGGGCGGCTGCGGCACGCTGCCGCGTGTGCATCAGTATCGCGATCTGGCAATCCTCGATTTCGAGATCCATGAGGGCCAGCCGGATTTCACCCATGCCTGGTTCCCGCTCGAGGCCTTCGACGACACGGTGGTCGACGGCAATCTGGCGCTCGCCCGCTCCGGCAACGGGATTGCGATGCTGATCGGCAACGGCGCACTGGAGCCGGTAAAGCAAGGGCCGACGACGGATATCGAGCTGCGGCTGGCTGGCCGCAAGGGCCGCTGGATTGTCCGTCTCTCCGATGTCGGGCGCGAGGGTAGCCTTGATGGCATGCAGGCGCGTTTCGCCACGCTCTCGGCGCGGCGCGACGACGTGGGCGCCTTGATCGTTATCGATCCGGATTATGGCCGGGTCGTTTTCGAAGAGGACGGCACCGTGCGCGCCGAAGGCCGTATTCTTCGACCGACGGACTGGTCGGTGCGGGGAGACGCGGTACATCTGAAGATACCGGACAGGCAGCCTCGGCGCGCGGCCTCGTAGACGACGTGTCCGGCAGGTGGAGGACCGGCCGGGCGCAGGAATTGATCGGTCAAGTGGAGGAGAAAATGACCAGAATGAAATCGATCGGCGCGGCTTTTGCTGCAATTCTCTTGAGTTCCGTTGCCGCCCATGCCGGTGACGTGCGCATCATGTGGTATTCCGACGGCGGCGAAGGCGAGGTAATCAAGGACCTGCTCTCGCGCTTCTCCAAGGCCAATCCCGACGTCAACGTCATCCTCGACGAGGTCTCCTACGACGTCGTCAAGGAACAGCTGCCGGTGCAGCTCGAAGCCGGGCAGGGGCCGGATATCGCCCGCGTCACCAATCTGAAGGCGCCGGCGCAGCACTGGCTTGATCTTCGCCCACTCCTTGCCGATGCGAAATACTGGGACGAAAATTTCGGCGCCCAGGCCGACTGGATGCGTCCGGACGGCTCGAATGCCATCACCGGCTTCATGACGCAGCTGACGCTGACCGGCGGCTTCGTCAACAAGACGCTGTTCGAGCAGGCCGGCGTCGAGATCCCCGGCCCGAAAGCCACCTGGGACGACTGGGCGGCGGCCGCCAAGAAGGTCGCCGACAGCCAGAAGGTCTTCGCCATGGCGATCGACCGCTCCGGCCACCGGGTCTCCGGCCCGAACATCTCCTACGGCGCCAATTACATCGCCGCCGACGGCAAGCCGGCGCCGATCGATCAGGGCGCCAAGGACTTCCTCAGCCGCTTCGTCAAGTGGAACGAGGACGGCACCATCAACAAGGATGTCTGGGTGAGTGCTGCCGGCACCACCTACCGCTCCGCCGCCGAGGACTTCATCAATGGCGGCCTTGCTTATCTTTATTCGGGCAGCTGGCAGGTTTCGGGCTTCGCCCAGAAGATTGGCGACAATTTCGACTGGGTGATGGCGGGCAGCCCCTGCGGTTCGGTCGCATGCTCCGGCATGCAGGGTGGCGCCGGTCTGGTTGCCGTCAAATACACCAAGAACCCGAAGGACGTCGCCAAGGTGATGGACTACCTGGCAGGTGCCGACGTGCAGAAGGAATTTGCCGAACGAAGCCTGTTCATTCCGGCGCATAAGGGTGTTGCCGCCCGCCAGATGGACTTCAAGACCGATAATTCGCATGTGCAGGCGGCGCTGAAGGCCTTCGTCGAAGCGGCCGGTCAGACGGCGGCACCCGCCATGAAGCTGCCGGGCTGGAAGTGGTCGGACGCCTATTACAGCGCCATTGTCGCCCGCATCAGCCAGGTGATCGCCGGCGAGATGAAGCTCGACGACGCCTATGCCCGCATCGACGAGGACATCAAGGCCAAGGTCGCCGGCAACTGACGGAAGAACAGATGACGGCGAAGACGGTTTCTTCTGAACCACCTGTCAAAACCGGTCTGCGGCAGGCGCTCTCGGCGCCTGTCCGGCTTGTCATGGGGCTCGTCGACATTCCCATGCGCGCCTGGCAGAAGCTGACCGGGCTGAACGGCATGGCGGGCGTCTTCCTGGCGCCCAACATGGTGATCTTCACCGTCTTCGTGCTGCTGCCGCTTGTCATCAACTTCATCTATTCGACGACGAGCGGCAGCGCCATCTTCCTGCAGAACAGGACCTATGTCGGCGCCGACCAGTACCGCATCCTCTTCGATTGCGGCAGCTATCTCGACCCTTCGACCTGCGCTGCCGACACCTTCTGGGCGGCCGTGCGCAACACCGCCGTCTTCGTCGTCTTCCAGGTGACAGTGATGCTGGTCGCAGCGCTCGCAACGGCGCTGATCCTCAACCGCGAGCTTTCCAATCGCGGCTTCTGGCGCGCCGTCTTCTTCTTCCCGGTGCTGCTGTCGCCCGTCGTCGTCGGCCTGATCTGGAAATGGATCCTGCAGCGCGAGGGCCTGTTGAATTATGCGCTGAGCCCCTTCGGCTTCGAGCCGTTTTCCTGGCTCAGCGATCGTTTCTGGGCCTTCTTCTTCGCCGTCTTCGTCTCGGTCTGGGCGCATATGGGCTTCTATGCGCTGATCCTGCTCGCCGGCCTGCAGGCGATCCCGCGGGATCTCTACGAGGCGGCGGCGATGGACAGCGCCCGTCCAACCCGCATCTTCCGGCGCATCACCCTGCCGCTTCTGATGCCGAACCTCATCGTCGTGCTGGTCTTGGCGCTGATCCGCGCCGTGCAGATCTTCGACGAGGTCTTCGTTTTGACCGGCGGCGGGCCGGGCACCAGCACCATGTACATCACCCAGTATATCTATGAGACCGGCTTTGCGAGTTCGCTGCGCAATCCGGGGCTGGCTTCCGCTGCCTCGATCCTGATGGGCATCGTGCTCGTCATCCTGACGCTGGTCCAGCTCGGCGTCAGTAGCCGCAACGAGAAGAAGGGAGCACGCCAATGAGCGCTGTCTCTGCCTTCCTGCTCCGCCGTCGCGGACGAGGCTGGCACTGGACGGATGTCGTCACCTGGATCTGGCTGATCTCAGGCGTCTTCCTGATGTTCGGCCCGGCCGTCTGGCTGGTCTTCTCCTCGTTCAAGACGCCGGCCGCCCTTGCCGAGTTCCCGCCTTCCTTCCTGCCCTATGTCACCGAGCAGGCAGTGGTGCCGGGCTACGACAAGCCGTTGCCGCTCTATAATGTCGCAATGCCGGATGGCAGCACGCGCGTGCTCGCCGAAGTGCGCCGCATCGGCATCATCGGTCAGATGGTCGATCCGAAACAGCCGGGCGAAATCGTCAAGGCGAATATCAAGGACCGCACACCGGTGCGCCAGGTCGAATTCGCCGGCGGCAACTACACCGAACCTTTCCAGCGCTTCGATTTCTTCCTCTTCCTGCGCAACTCCGTCTTCGTCACCGTCGTGGCGACGGCCATCACGCTGCTCGTCAATTCCATGGCCGCTTTCGCGCTGTCGAAATACCAGTTCCCCGGTCGCACCGCCGTCATGCTGATGATCTTGGCGACTCTGATGGTGCCGCTTTCGGTCATCGTCGTGCCGCTCTATTCCGTCATCGGCACGCTGAACCTCTTCGACAGCCTCTGGGGCGTCATTCTGCCGACGGTCGCCACCCCGACGGGCGTCTTCCTGCTCAGGCAATACATGCTGACGATCCCCGACGAATTGCTCGACGCCGCGCGCATGGACAAGGCCAGCGAATGGCAGATCTACTGGCGCATCATCCTGCCGCTGTCGGCGCCGGCACTGGCGGTGCTGGCGATCTTCTCGGTCGTCTGGCGCTGGAACGACTTCCTCTGGCCGTTGATCGTGCTCTCGCGCAAGGAACTCTATACGCTGCAGGTCGGCCTCAACGTCTATGCCGGCGAACTCAATGTGCAATGGCACTACATCCTCGCCATGACCGTCGTCTCGATGATCCCGGTCGTGCTGATCTTCGTCTTCCTGCAGCGCTTCATTACGACGGGCATCGCCGGCTCGGGGCTCAAATAGGCCAGCTATAATTTGAACAGGAGAGTGCATGAGCGGGCTCGAGCTCAGGAACATCGTCAAGAATTTCGGCGCCGTCGAGGTCATTCGCGATGTCTCGCTGCATGTCAATGACGGCGAGTTCGTCGCTTTCGTCGGCCCTTCCGGCTGCGGGAAATCGACGCTGCTGCGCCTCATCGCCGGCCTCGATAAGCCCACCGGCGGCAGCATCGCCATCGACGGCAAGGATGTCACCGCTATCAGCGCCGCCGATCGCGGCCTGGCCATGGTCTTCCAGTCCTATGCGCTCTATCCGCATATGAGTGTCAGGGAAAACCTCGCCTTCGGTCTGGAGAACACCAAGGTGGCGAAAGCCGAGATCGAAGCGCGTATCACGGACGCCGCCCGCATGTTGGAGATCGAGCCCTTCCTGCAGCGCCGTCCGGGCCAGCTCTCCGGCGGTCAGCGCCAGCGCGTCGCCATCGGCCGCGCCATCGTGCGGCGGCCGGATGCCTTCCTGCTCGACGAGCCGCTGTCCAATCTCGACGCCGAACTCAGGGTCAGCATGCGGGCCGAACTGGCGGCCCTTCACACCCGCCTGAAGGCGACGATGATCTATGTCACCCACGATCAGGTCGAGGCGATGACGCTGGCCGACCGCATCGTCGTGTTGAGAAGCGGCAGGGTCGAGCAGGTGGGAACGCCGCTGGAACTCTATAACAACCCGGCCAATCGTTTCGTCGCCGGCTTCATCGGAGCGCCGCACATGAATTTCCTCGAAGGTGCGATTGTCGGTCACCAGGGCGGTTTCGCTGAGGTCGAAACCGTTGGTGGCCATCGTCTCTCGGTGATTGCCAAGGAGGCACGCCCGACGGGCGAAAGGGTCAGCATCGGCATCCGCCCGCAACACATCACCCTGGCCGATGCGGCCTCAACGAGCAGACTGGACACCCGCGTCACCCTTGTCGAGGAACTGGGCTCGGAGACCGTCGTCCACGCCGACGCAGGCGGGAAGAAGCTGATTGCGGTCTTTGCCGGCCAGCAGCGGATGAAGTCGGGTGACAGCCTGCCGCTGCATCTCGATCCCCATGTGCTGCACCTCTTCGGCGAGGACGGGCGGCGCCTGTGCTGATGGGCTGCGAGAGCTGGTCTCGCGCTCGCGCAGACAAAGGACGCCGACCCCCATCATCCTGCGACATCGGCGCAGGCAAGCCAGCCGTCCGACGCTGACGACGGGACGATGGGCAGGGATCCATGCCCGGCGGATCCGGCATGATGCCCGACGGAATGATCGGGCGGAGCATGATGATGCCGTCCGGCATGATGGACGGTATGCCGATGATGGCGATGCGCGGACACATGATGAAGATCATGTTCGCGGTCGCCGACGCCGACGGAGACGGCGCGCTGTCCTTCGAGGAGGTGACGGCGATCCACAAGCGCATATTCGACAGCGTGGACGCGAACAAGGACGGCAAGGTCACGACCGACGAGTTGCAGGCGTTCATGCGGCCGTAGCGGGGCCTGGGATCCAGCCTCGGCTCTGCGAATAGTCGCGGAGTCGCCGAGGATATGATAGGATCGCAATGCATTGACCATGGGAGGGGTAAATGCGCCAAGTCCTTCTGTGTCTGATCCTTTGCGCGCAATCCGCATCGACGGCGGCGGCGTCCGAGCTCGCCATATTCCACACCGCTTCGTTCGGCGGCAGCCGGTCGGTCAGCCTCAGTCTGGCAGAGGGCGGTCCCGCCCGCGATCGCGCCTTTGATTTCGATGTCGTCATCACGTTGTCGGAATTCGACGGTGGCGGGACGGTGCTCTATCGGGACCGGGGAAGACACCAGGCGAGCGTGCGCTGCGTTGCGCCCGCCATGGTGCGGATCAATTCCGCCGACTATGTGATCGACCTGTCGACGCGGCCGGGAACCGACTGGAAGCACGATCTCTGGGCGGCGCTCTGCACCGCTCCGGTTTCCTGAGCGGCAGCTTAGCGTGGCTTGATTGATCGAGGCGTCAGACCTTCCGGGGACGAACCTCCATAAACACGTATGGGGCGGCGGTTCCCGAGGGGATCGCATAGACGTCATAGACCGCGGCCGGATCGACACCCATTCCCAATGAGCCGGACGGCATCCCCGGCACGGCCAGTCCTCGGACCGGCGGCCGCTCTCGGAGCAGGCGCTGCACGGCCTCGAGCGGAACATGTCCCTCAAGGTAGTATTCCTCGACGACGGCGGTGTGGCACCCCTCCAAGTCGGCAGGTACGCCCAGCCGTGCCTTGACCGCGCCAAGGTCGTCGGTGTCGCGGGCGTCGACGGAAAATCCTGCCGCGGCCATCGCCTTCGACCATTCATGACAGCAGCCGCAGTTCGGATCCTTGTAGACGGTCATCTTCGCCGGGGCGGCGCGGGCTCCTGCGCCAAGGAAAGCCAAGGCCGATGCCGCCAACGCGATGAAGCTTCTCCTGTGCATCGTCTCCACTCCTCGATGTCCCGCCGCCCAGACCCGTCCGGGCGGCGGGAGGTGGCTATTTTACTTCGGTGACGGTCAACTTGCCATTCACGCGTTCGGCAACGAACTCGATGTTCGAACCTTCCTTCAGTCTTTCGAGCAGAGCCGGGTCTTCGACCCGGAAGACCATCGTCATCGCCGGCATGTCGAGGTTCTTCAGGTCCTCATGCTTGATGGTGACCTTCTTTGCCTTGACGTCGACCTTGTTGACGACGCCCTTGGTGAATTCCTCAGCGAACGCACCGAAGGCCGCACTGGCGGAAAGCAGGGCGGCTACGCCGATTTTGATCATTGCGGTTTTCATGCTTGTGGCTCCTTTTTGCGGGTTACTTGCCAGCGACGGTGACGTCGCCGTGCATACCGGCCTCGTAGTGGCCGGGGATCAGGCAGGCGAATTTGAACTCGCCGTCGGTGGTGAACTTCCAGACGATCTCGCCGGATTGGCCGGCCGGAAGACGGATGGAGTTGGCGTCGGCATGTTCCATTTCCGGGAACTTCTCCATGACCTTCTTGTGCTCCAGGATCTTGTCTTCCTGATCGAGCACGAATTCGTGGTCGACGGTTCCGGCGTTCTTGATCGCGATCTTGACCGTCTGCCCTTTGCGGACGTTGAAGACGGCGGGGGTGAACAACATTTTCCCGTCGTCGGTTTCCTTCATCGTGACGCGGATCGTCTGCGTCGCCTTGGCCTTGTCGCCGGGTTCTCCGATGGCCATCTTCTCGCCGTGGCCACCGGCATGATTGCCTGAGGCAAGTGCTGGCGACGCGATTGCTGCGAGGGCCAGTGCCATGAGATAATTCTTCATCCGTCATTCCTTTTCGATGTTGAGATTGGACCTCAGCCGTTTGTCGGCTTCGGCGTGATTTGCGTTTCTGCGTCTTTGGCCTTGGTCGCGTCCGGAAGTTCTCCGGTCCACTCCCAGGCCTGCGTTCCGGGCGGGTTTTCGTACCAGCCGGGATCTGAGTAATCGTCTGCCGAGATCCCCTCGCGGACCTTGACGACCGAGAACATGCCGCCCATTTCGATCGGACCATGCGGTCCCCAGCCGGTCATCATCGGGACGGTGTTCTCGGGGATGGGCATTTCCATTTCGCCCATATCTGCCATRCCCTTGGTGCCCATGGGCATGTATTCCGGCTGCAGCTTCCTGATCTTCTTGGCGACCTTCGACTTGTCAGCCCCGATGAAGGTTGGAATGTCGTGACCCATGGCGTTCATCGTGTGGTGCGATTTGTGGCAGTGGATCGCCCAGTCGCCGAGATACTTGGCGTCGAACTCGTAGGCACGCATCGCGCCGACGGGGATGTCGATGCTTACCTCCGGCCACCGCGCCTCCGGCCGCACCCAGCCGCCGTCGGTGCAGGTCACTTCGAAATCGTAGCCGTGCATGTGGACCGGATGGTTGGTCATCGTCAGGTTGCCGACCCGAACGCGCACCCGGTCATTCCTGGACACGACGAGAGGGCTGATGTCCGGGAACACGCGGCTGTTCCAGCACCACATGTTGAAGTCGGTCATCTCCATGATCCGCGGCACGTAGGAGCCGGGGTCGATGTCGTAGGCGTTGAGCAGGAAGACGAAGTCCCGGTCGACGCGCATGAACTTGGGATCTTTCGGATGGATCACGAAGAAACCCATCATGCCCATGGCCATCTGCACCATCTCATCGGAATGCGGGTGGTACATGAAGGTGCCGGATTTCACGAGGTCGAACTCGTAGACGTAGGTCTTGCCGACTGGAATATGCGGCTGCGTCAGGCCGCCGACGCCGTCCATGCCCGACGGCAGGATCATGCCGTGCCAGTGGATCGTCGTGTGCTCGGGCAGCTTGTTGGTGACGAAGATGCGAACGCGATCTCCCTCGACAGCCTCGATCGTCGGTCCCGGTRACTGTCCGTTGTAGCCCCACAGATAGGCGGTCATGCCGTCTGCCATCTCGCGTTCGACCGGTTCGGCGACGAGGTGGAATTCCTTGACGCCATTGTTCATCCGATGCGGCAGGGTCCAGCCGTTCAGGGTGACGACCGGCTGGTATTCAGGACCGGAGGTAGGGAGGAGCGGCGGCTGCATGTCAGCCGATTCCATCGTCGGGGCCTCGGGCAGACCCATTGCCGATGTCTTCGTCCAGGCGGCTGTGGTGAGCAGAGCAGCGCTGGCGCCAAAAAGTTGTCGTCTGTTGAACATGGTGTGTCCTTTCTCAATGACCGCCGCCAGCGCTGCTTTCGGAAGGAGCGGCGACCTCGGTCTCTGCCGCCGCCTTCGTGGCGCCGCCGCCGTAGATCGCAGGCGCCAGATCGGCTTCGGCCAGCCAGAAATCTCGCTTCGCGTTGACGGAAAGCAGGGTGGAGTTGATCTTGTCGCGGGTGTCCGTCAGCAGCTCGAAGGTGTTCGAGATCATGCCGTTGTAGGTCAGCAGGGATTCCTCCTCGACCTTGGTGCGGAGCGGCACGACGTTGTTGCGGTAGTGCCGCGCGATATCGTAGTTCGAGCGGTAAGCCTCGTAGGCGGAGCGTGCTTCCGAGCGGACGTTGACGGCTTTTTCGGCCAGCAGGTTCGCCGCCCGCATGTAGGCCAGCTCGGACTTGCGCATCCGGGCCTTGCCGGTGTCGAAGATCGGGATGGCGAACTCAAGCTCGACCTGCGCAGTGGTCCTCGTTTTCGTCTCGTCGTCCTCGATTTCGCGTTCCGTTTCGAAACCGGTCAGGATTTCGAGGTCGGTCACATAGCGTGTCGCCTCGGTGAGGCCGTAGGACTTGGCCGTGGCCTCAAGGTCGAGCTTAGCGATCTGCAGGTCGATACGGTTCCTGAGGGCTTCGGCCTCGATGGTATCGCGTCTGACGACGGATTTGGGGAGCCGCGGCAGGCTGTTCGGGAGCTGGTAGTCCAGATCGGAGCCCCAGAGGCCCATCAGCCGCGTTAGATCCTCCTTGGCGAGACGGGCCGCCAGCCGGGCCTTTGCCGTTTCTCCGGCGAGCTCGGCGACGAAGACATGTTCACGGGCCTGGGCGCCCTTGGCCATCGCGCCTGTCTCGCCCAGCTTCTCGGCGAGTTCCGAGGCTGCGTCGGCAGTCGCCTGGGCGTGCTGGAGCTGCCCGACGTTTTCCCATGACGCGACCGCGCCGATCCAGGCGCGCCGGGTGTCAGCAGCGACCTGGAGTGTCTTCACTGCAGCGGTCAACTGCGCCTGCCGGAAGCGGGTGTCGGCGATCGCCACGTCCCGGTTCCTCGTGGCGAGCGCCAGGATGTTCGTCGTGATCATTCCTTCGATCGTTTTGAACGCCCCCAGCTCCGGCGTCCCCATGCCTGTCGCGCCGATGGAGACGGTCGGATTGATGAACATCGTCGACTGCCAGGCGTCGGCGGCGCTGTCGCCCAGATCGGCATAGACGGCCTGGAGGCCCTTGTTGTTGAGCAGCGCGATCTGGACGGCCGTCTCGACGTCGAGAGGCTTCGTTCGAGCAAGCAGGCCTTTGACCTGCGCGGCCGCCGATCGGGCCTGGTTCTGGTTTTGGATCCAGACGGTCTCTTTCGCCGTGACCGTGGCGGTTTTGTTGGCAACGGAGGTGAAGCCCGCCTCGTTGCGGGAATAGTCGGTACCTGTAACGCAGCCGCTCAAGGCGAGCGTGAATGCCAGCGCCGCGATCAATCTTGTGGTGCCGATCATGAGCCATCTCCATTCATGGGAGACTGCAGATCGTTCTGTCTGCGCCAGGGTTTGGGATCGACCGGCTGGCGGGCGATGTAACCTGTGATCGGCGACCTGTATGCCGCCGGAAGCGCGGACGGTTGAACGACCGCGGTGGGAAACGCCACCACGTCGGGAGGAAGCGTGGATGCGCAGCCGCCGGCAACAAGCGGCAGCCCCACCACGAAAAGCGAGGGTTTCATTTTGAAATATCCGAATAGGAGATAGCCTACGGCGCGCTCGCCCAGAAACAGGCAAGCGTCCGACTAGACCCGATCAAGCGGGTGCGTCTCTATTCAGATATTCGGGGGACGGTTGAGGGTCGGCAGTTCGCCAAGGGTCGTCCGGTCGTCGATGAACTGCCGGATCGAGGTTACGACCGGTCCGCCGACATCCTGGCCTTCACAAATAATGCCGAGCCCGCCACAGAAATCCTTGCAGCATTCTTGCTTGACGGGCTTCGATACGCCATCGGCGTCACCGCTGGCCTCGCCTTGGGAGTGGCCATGGGCAGCCATCTTCGTCATGTCATGGCCATCGTGATGCTGCATGGCATCGGTTTCTGACACGGCCGCTGCCATTTCGGGGAACGAGGAGCCATGCATGGCGGCGCTGGCGTTCGACAGCGAGTACCCCGCCAGTGATACGATCATCACCAGCCGCATCATCACGAGCAGCCTGCTCATTGCGATTCGGTACATCTTGCCCATGCTCCTCGAACTACATGCAAAGCAGCTCGATTTCAATTGCAACTCACCTGTCGTCAATGTTCGAGTCCTTTATGTGGCACGAACATCATCCCTTTCACGATCCTGGTGTTCGCCGCCAAGACCGGCCGCTATGTTGTGCTGACGCTGGCCACCCTAGAATTTCTCGGCTGACCGCTTCCGGCGCGAGAACACCATGCGGTCGACCGTCTCGTCACGGGCGACCAGCGTGTGCCAGGCCGCTGCGGCGAGGTGCAGCGCGACCATCGCCAAGATAATCTTCGACCCGATCACGTGATACGGCGCGATGGCGAACGAGAGATAGCTCGCGACGAACCCCATGCAGGCCTGTCCGATGATTGCGACGTAGAAGCCGTAGTGAAGCGCCTTCGCGGCTCGCTCGGCCCATGAATTCGGCCCGTTGGTTTCGGGCGGTTGAAGGAGACGAAGAACCAGCCGCACGCCCATCAGCAGGCCGATCACCATTCCCGCATAGTTGTGAAGCTGGTGCTGGACGACGTCCCAATAGGACGGTGTGAGACCCATGTGGACGGCGTGGTGGGTTCTCTCGATGCTGCCGCCGGTCAGATACTGAACCGGCACCATGAAGGCGACGAGCCAGTGGAGTCCTATCTGGGCGAGCGAGTAGCCACTCTTCATCGATCCTCTCCGAGCGAGAGGCGCAGACTAACCGGCGGCAGTTAATGCTTTCTCATCGCTCGGTTGCAAAATCGCCGATTGGAAGCTGGGAATGCGCCCGCCGCCTGACCGGCGCATCCGCCCTCTTGCTGCCCAGATAAAGACGGATATCCGGTCACGGCATCGGATATCCGTGCAGCATCATGGTCACCAAATCCAGACGGCTTCGTCGATGAGATTAACAGCTGACATCAGCAAACTCGGACTGTTTGCCTTCATGGCGGCGGTCCTGATGACGGCGGCCATGGTTTCCGCCGAGGAGGACATCGTCGCCATTCGGCAGGCGGACATGAAAGCCATGGCCGCAGCGGCAAAGACGATCTCCGGCATGTTCAAGGATTCGACGACCTACAAGGCCAGCGAGTTCCAACGGGCGGCCGACACCATCCGCGACAAGTCTGGAGGCGTTCTCTCTGCACATTTCGCGTCCGCGACCGATAGTCGGCAGTCGAAGGCCGGACCGAACATTCTTAATGAGCGCGACCGGTTCGACCGCATCGCCAACGACCTGCGCGACTACGCCGTCGCGCTGGATGCCGCCGCGCAAAAGAACCCCGGGCCGATGACTGCCAGCATGCGCATGAAGCCCGGAGAGGCTATGGGTGGTGGTCCTTTCGGCACTCACGTCCGCAACGAGCACGAGCTCTCGGCGATGCCGGCGGAACACGCGTTCCACCTCATGCTGCAGACCTGCGCGACCTGCCACACCCGGTTCAGGATGGAATAACGGCGGCCACTCGCGGTTGGAATGTCTGCCTGATTGACGCGTCAACACACCCGAATATTCATTGAGGAAAGATTGGCCTCCAACGGCGGTCGCCCCATTGTCGTCGCGCCGGTCGAAAAGAGCAGGATGAGGAAACGAACCGGGCGGGTAGGGAGCTCGCCTGCCATTGCGTTGGCCACCGGGAGAAAGCGGAAAAATCCCGATGTTCTCCAGCACCGCCGCGTCCGCTTGGCGCGGCCCGCAACCTCGATCAAAAAATGCGCATCTCGGCGAAAAGGTTCCAGGAAAACAACCGCATCCATTCTTGCCTGAAGCCTCAATGCGGCTTGCGGGCTCTTTCCAAATCGACGGGTCGCTCTAGCTTAAAGGATACCTGACGAAAAGGAGAAAACCATGACCGACGCACCGAATACGGCGACCCCGGCGCGGAGAGTGTTGCGTGGCCGCCCCTATAGCATCGGCGAATTTGCCAGGAAATATCGGCTCGACGACAAGGAGGCAAAGCGCCTCTACGAGAAGTTCGGCCCGTCCGCCACCGAACTCGACCTGTTGATGGCGGCAAAGCGGCGCCCACCGGGCCTGCCGACCAATCTCGACGCCTGACGGGCGCTATGGGGATCCGAACCGGAAGCTGCCTCTGCGGGGCAGTCGCCTACAGGGTGGAAGGCGAGCCGCTTCGCACCGGCCTCTGCCACTGCGCCGATTGCCGCAAATCGAGCGGCTCCGCCTTCGTCTTCTTCGCGGTCTGGCCGCGTCAGGCTTTCTCCCACAGCGGCGAGATCACCACCTTCGCCGGCCGCAGCTTTTGCCCCGTCTGCGGCGGCAGGCTTTTCTGCCTCCGGGAAGATGAGGCGGAACTCCGCTTGGGGTCCCTAGACACTCCACCGACCGACCTTGCGCCTAGCTATGAGGTCTGGATCAAGCGGCGTGAACCGTGGCTGCATCCCTTGCACGGCGCGGCCCAATTTGCCGAGGATGCGAACTGACCGGCGCTAAAGCGCGTCGCGATCGAGATCGCTTGCCGCGCTTTAGATCTTTGATTTTCCGCATGTCGTGATCGCAAAACCGCTGCACAGTTTTGCGCGACATGCTCAGTCGCACCGAAACTTGACTTTCCTTACCAATATTTCATTTCACCCATCTGCAATTCCGTGCCAGTTCGGCGGCAGTGCTAATCGCCGGTTCATCTGCGTTGTGATTATTTCGCCGCAGAGGCCGCAAGCGGCCACTGACTGATTGAGGACGACATGAACAAAATCGTAAGCGGCAGCGAAACCGGAGCAAAGACAGGCGCAGCGTCCGATCTCGCCGCAGTCCTTGCTGCATCGGGACGGCAGGGCAAGCGCAGCCGCTGGCGCGGACGCCTGATCATCCTGCTGATCCTCATCGCTGCTGCCGCAGTCGCCGCTTATTTCTACATGGGTCGTGGGCAAAGCGAATTGAGCTATGACACCCAGCCAGCAAAACGCGGCGACCTGACGGTGCTCGTCACCGCCACCGGCTCCGTGCAGCCGACCGAGCAGGTGGATATATCAAGCGAGCTTTCCGGCACGGTTCGCGACGTTAATGTCGATTACAACAGCACGGTCAAATCAGGCGAAGTGCTCGCTCTCCTCGATACCAACAAGCTCGAGGCGGATGTTAAGAGTTCGCGCGCCAAGCTCAATTCGGCCAAGGCGAACGTCGTCAAGGCCAATGCCGATATGCAATCGGCAGGCACCTCGCTCGAGCGGTTGAAAAGCCTGGTCAGGAGCAACGTCTCCACCCAGCAGAGCCTCGACGACGCCAGCTACAAATATGATTCCGCCGTCGCCGCCAAACAGATCAATGAGGCCGAGGTCCTCGCCTCGGAGGCCGACCTGCAGCTTGCCGAAGTCAATCTCGCCAAGGCGAAGATCATATCGCCGATCGACGGCGTCATCCTCACCCGCTCCGTCAATCCGGGCGCCACGGTCGCAGCCTCGCTTTCGGCGCCGATCCTTTTCACCATCGCCGGCGACCTGAAGAAGATGGAGCTGCAGGTTGATGTCGACGAGGCCGATGTCGGCCAGATCGCTGTCGGCCAGAAGGCGAAATTCACAGTCGACGCCTATCCCGACCGGAGCTTTCCCGCCGAGATCGAGCAGATCCGCTTCGCCTCCGAAGTGGTCAACAATGTCGTGACCTATAAGGCGGTTCTATCCGTGGACAATGCCGATCTGCTGCTGCGCCCCGGCATGACGGCGACGGCCGACGTCACCGTCGAGGCCGTCAAGGATACGCTGATGGTGCCGAACGCTGCGCTGCGCTACGCCCCGGCGCAGGCGGAAAGGCGCGGCCGCGGCATTTTCGGAATCTTCGGCCCGCCACGCCAGCGCAACAACAATGCCGGCCCGGCGCTGAAGGGTGCTGAGCGTCGTGTCTGGGTGCTGCGCAATGGTCGCCCGGCGCCTGTTGTCATCCAGGTCGGCTCATCCGACGGCCAGTTCACCCAGGTCGTCTCCGGCGACATCAAGGAAAACGACGCACTGGTGACCGACGCCACGACGCGTGCGAACTAGGCGGAGAGACGGATGGCAAGCCCGCCGCTCATCGAATTCAGACAGGTCTCGAAAATCTACGGCGAGGGCGAGGCGGCGATCCGCGCGCTCGACCACGTCGACCTTGCGATCAACGCCCATGAATTCGTCGCGATCATGGGGCCGTCTGGCTCCGGCAAGTCGACGGCGATGAACATTCTCGGCTGCCTCGACGTGCCGAGCGCCGGCGACTACATCTTCGAAGGCATTCCGACCAGCGGCTTCGACCGCAGCCAGCTGACGCTGCTGCGCCGCCACATGCTCGGCTTCGTCTTCCAGGGCTTCAACCTCCTGTCGCGCACCTCGGCCGTCGAAAATGTCGAGCTGCCGCTGATCTATCGCGGCATGGCGGTGCGCGAGCGGCGCGAGCGGGCCCGCGAAGCCCTGGCGCTGGTCGGCCTCACCGGGCGCGAACATCACAAAACACAGGAACTGTCAGGCGGCCAGCAACAGCGCGTCGCTATCGCCCGCGCCATCGTTACCGAGCCGGCGCTGCTCCTCGCCGATGAGCCCACCGGCAATCTCGACACCAGGACCAGCGTCGAGATCATGGATCTGATGACGCGGCTGAACCGCGAGCAGGGCATCACCATCGTCATGGTCACCCATGAGCCCGATATTGCCGCCTATGCCCAGCGGCTGCTGCGTTTCGTCGACGGCAAGCTGGAGACTGAGGTCGAGCACCGGAGGAGGGCGGATCATGTTCTTTGAGACGCTGAAGCTGGCGCTGCGGGCCATCAGCCGCAACATGCTGCGCTCGTTCCTGACCGTGCTTGGTGTCGTCATCGGCGTTGCCGCTGTGATCGCGCTGGTGACGATCGGCAACGGCACGACTGCACAGGTCTCGACCGAGCTGTCGCGGCTCGGCACCAACATGCTGTTCGTCCGCCCCGGCCAGTTCGGCCCCGGCCGGGCGAGCTCCGAGGCCAAGCGCTTCAGCGTCAAGGACGTCGCGGCTATCCGCGACCAGATCGGCGGCCYCAGGGCCGTGGCACCGCTCAACCAGTCCACAGCGACCGTGATTTTCGGCGGCCAGAACCATTCGACCAGTGTCTCCGGCACCACGAATGACTATTTCATCGCACAGGACTGGAATCTGGCGCTCGGCCGCAATTTCCTGCCGGCCGAGGAACGCGGCCAGGCGCGCTGCATCATCGGCGAGACGGTGCGCTCGCAGCTCTTCGGCAGCGCCGACCCCACAGGCCAGCAGATCCGCGTCGGCAAGGTCTCATGCCCCGTCATCGGCGTGCTTGCCAAGCGTGGTCAGTCCGGCATGGGCAACGACCAGGACGATGTCGTCATCATGCCGGTCAAGGTGTTTCAGCGGCGCATCAGCGGCAACAGCAACGTGCCGCAGATCATCATCTCGGCGCGCGACGGCGTCTCCACAGCCAAGGTGCAGTCCGATGTCGAAAATCTCCTGCGCGAGCGCCGCAAGATCGTGCCCGGCCGCCAGGACGATTTCAACGTCAACGACATGACCCAGATCGCCGAAGCGATGACCGGCACGACGACGCTGCTGACCGGCCTGCTCGGCGCCGTCGCTGCGATCAGCCTGCTCGTCGGCGGCATCGGCATCATGAACATAATGCTGGTCTCCGTCACCGAGCGCACCCGCGAGATCGGCATCCGCCTGGCGATCGGCGCGCTGGAAAGCCAGGTGCTCACCCAGTTCCTGGTCGAAGCGGTGGCACTGTCGCTGTTCGGCGGCATCACCGGAATCGTGCTAGGCTTGAGCCTCGGCTTCGGCGCTGTAACGCTCCTGAAAGTGCCCTTCGTCTTCAGCCCCCTGATGGTCGCCGTCGCCTTCCTGTTCTCCGCGGCGATCGGCATGATCTTCGGCTATTTCCCGGCGAGAAGGGCAGCGCAGTTGAACCCCATCGAGGCGCTGCGACACGAATAAATGCGCCGTGGCAAAACGCTTGATGTCCCTCTACTCCTGTTAATCGAACGCAAGCGCTATCGGAGGCTGGCATCATGCCGCTCAACAGACTGGTGATCTACGCTGGGAATGTCGAGGAAACGGCGCGCTTTTATGAGAAGCACTTCGGTTTCAAGGCGACCAGCCTGCCTGGCGACAGGATCATGGAACTCATCGCCCAGGACGGCGGTGCGAACATTATGTTGCACCGGGCCGCCAAGGGGCAGCGGAGCGGTCAATCCATCGTCAAGCTGGTCTTCGACGTAGAGGATGTCGAGGCCTTTTGCAGGCGATGCGCGGAGAATGGGCTGGAGTTCGGTCCTATCCATAAAGCTGACGGTTATTTGTTCGCCAATGCAAAAGACCCGTGTCAAAATTCGATCTCGGTTTCCAGCCGGGCGTTCCGCAAGCGGTGATCTGCCGGCCTGATGAAGCAGCCGACGCGAAATGCCCCTGTAGATCGGGGCGGGTGAGCCTTCGCGGCGCAGACGTCAATGCCTCGCTGGTTTTCAGCAGCCTCGCCTTTTTTATCTATCTGTCTCTATTCTGATATTCAGTGCCGCCTTGTCTTCGGTTTTTGACCGTGCGACAATGTGATATATCAGTTTCAGGCGACGGATCTCCGCATGCAGACGTCACAAAGCCATCTTGCCTATCTCGCTCTGGAGCATCTGATCGTGACGCTGGCGTTGAAGCCCGGCGCGCTCGTCACCGAAAAGCAGTTGATCGATATGGCCGGCCACGGGCGTACGCCGGTGCGCGAGGCGATCCAGAAGCTCGCCTGGCAGGGGTTGATCCTGGTCAAGCCGCGCGTCGGGCTGCAGGTGGCCGAAATCGCACCGGACGATCACGGCAACGTCATGCAAGTGCGCCGTGAGTTGGAGCCGATCGCGGCAAGCCTGGTCGCCGAACATGCCAGCGACGATCAGCGCGCGCGACTCAACGACTGCGCCCGCGCGATGGAGGAATGCGCCGTCACCGGCGATCTCGCCGGCTTCTTCGCCGCCGACAAGGCTTTCGACGAAATCCTTGAGGATGCCTGCCCGAACGGCTTCATCACGGCAGCACTCGGCCCGGTGCAGACGCATTCACGTCGCCTCTGGTACTCCAAGGCAAGCCCGGAGCGCACGGATCGCGCCATCGCGCTGCACGTCGCCGTCATCCGCGCCATCCATCAAGGCAGGCCGGATGAGGCGCGCGCCGCCATGGCGGTGCTGATCGATTACCTCAGCCAGACATAGAAACGGCTCCGTTTCCGGAGCCGCCACAGGTCTGATTGTCACAAATGCTTTAGCCGACGAAAGCGCGCTCGATGACGAATTCGGCGGGCTTGCTGTTGGCGCCTTCATCGAGGCCGGCCTTTTCGAGCAGTTCCTTGGTATCCTTCAGCATCGCCGAGGAACCGCAGATCATGCCGCGGTCGATTTCCGGATCGAGCGGCGGCACGCCGAGATCGGTGAACAGCTTGCCGGAGGAGATCAGGTCGGTGATGCGGCCGCGATATTCGAAATCCTCGCGCGTGACTGTGGGATAGTGGCGCAGCTTGTCGCCGACGACTTCCTTCAGCAGCTCGTCATTCTGGATCTCGTGCACGAGGTCGAAGCCGTATTTCAGCTCGGCGACATCACGTGTCGTATGGGTGAGGATGACTTCCTCGAACTTCTCATAGGTCTCGGGGTCGCGGATCAGGCTGGCGAAAGGCGCAATGCCGGTTCCCGTCGAGAACATGTAGAGACGACGGCCGGGCGTCAGCGCGTCAAGCACCAGCGTGCCCGTCGGCTTCTTGCGCATCAGCACCTGGTCGCCCGGCTTGATCGCCTGCAGATGTGAGGTGAGCGGACCGTCCGGCACCTTGATCGAGAAGAATTCAAGCTCTTCGGCCCAGGCGGGGCTGGCGATCGAATAGGCGCGGAAGACCGGTTTGCCCTCGACCATCAGCCCGATCATCGCGAATTCGCCGGAACGGAAACGGAAGCCCTGCGGCCGGGTCATCGTGAAGCGGAAGAGCCGGTCCGTATAGTGCGTGACATCGAGCACCGTCTCGGCATAGACGCCGGCGGGGATGGACAAGGCGAAGTCTTCGGTCTTTGCAGGCGCGTTCATTTCGGTAGCGGATCCCGTTTCGTCGGATGAACAGTCGGATGCGAGCGAGATATTACAAATCGGGCCGGAATTAAAGGCATTCCATTCCACGCGACGCTTCTAAAGGGAAATATGCATGTCATCGTCAGGATTCAATGGCTGGCGGGGAATGTCGTATTTCCCGCTGGCGAAGCCCGGCAAAGGATGCATATTAGAGCAGCACGCCGGAAACGGATGCCGGTTTTCGGCAAAAATGGTGCGACAACAAAGACCTACGGCGTCGAACCCGATTCAGCAACAGGGTTCGGCGATGGTGGCGAAAAAAAGATGCTTGCCGGGGCGAGCGCGATAGGGCGGTCGGGGGAATATGAAGATTTTCAACTACAAGCGTGTTCCTTATGCGGAGATGCGCGCCTTTTCCGTCCATATCCTGACGGCATCCGGCTCCTTCCTTGCCTTTCTCGGCGTCGTTGCCGCCGCCGAACACCGCTTCATCGACATGTTCTGGTGGCTGGGCCTCGCCCTTCTGGTTGACGGCATAGACGGGCCGATCGCCCGCAAGGTGCGCGTCAAGGAAGTGCTGCCGAACTGGTCGGGCGATACGCTCGACAATATCATCGATTACGTCACCTATGTGCTTCTGCCGGCCTTCGCGCTCTATCAGAGCGGCATGATCGGCGAGCCCTGGTCCTTCGTCGCCGCCGGCATGATCGTCGTCTCCAGCGCCATCTACTATGCCGATATGGGCATGAAGACGGACGAGTATTTCTTCTCCRGCTTCCCCGTCGTCTGGAACATGATCGTCTTCACGCTGTTCGTCATCGATGCCAGCGCCACGACGGCGCTCACCGTTGTCATCGTCTCGGTGGTGCTGACCTTCCTGCCGATCAATTTCCTCCACCCGGTCCGGGTCAAAAGGCTGCGCCCGCTCAATCTCGGTGTCTTTTTCCTGTGGTCGGCGCTCGGGATTTTTTCGTTGTTGATGCATTTCGACACGCCCGAATGGGCGCTCATTCTCTTTATCGTGACCGGAATCTATCTTTACGTCATCGGCGCGGTGCTGCAATTCTTCCCCGCTCTTGGACGCGAAGCTTAGGATAGGCAGATGACCAAAACGCAGGCGGTTTCATTTTCGAGGACGGGCGGGCCGGAGGTTTTCGACTATGTCGAGATCGATCTTCCGCCACCCTCGACGGGCGAAGTGCAGATCAGACAGGCGGCGGTCGGGCTTAATTTCATCGACGTCTATTTCCGCAACGGCACCTACAAGACTCCGCATCTGCCCTTCGTCACCGGCAAGGAGGGCGCCGGTACCGTGACATCGGTTGGCCCCGGCGTCCTGGATTTCAAGGTGGGCGATCGTGTCGCCTATGCCGGCGCCGACGGCGCCTATAGCGCCGAACGCAATATCGAGACGCGGCACCTGGTGCTTGTGCCTGACGGCATAGAACTCGAAACGGCAGCGGCGATGATGCTGAAGGGCATGACCGCCGAATATCTCTTGAACCGCACCTTCAAGGTCGGCCCGCAGACGGTCCTGTTGTTCCACGCCGCTGCCGGCGGCGTCGGCCTGATCGCCGGTCAGTGGGCAAAGGCGCTCGGCGCCACCGTCATCGGCACGGCGGGCTCCGAAGACAAGATCGGGCTGGCGCTCGCCCATGGCTACGACCATGTGATCAACTACAAGAGCGAAGATTTCGTCGGCCGTGTCCGCGAAATCACCGGCGGCAAGGGCGTCGATGTCGTCTACGATTCGATCGGCCGCGATACTTTTCCACAGTCGCTCGATTGCCTGAAGCCGCGCGGCCTTTTTGCCTCCTTCGGTCAATCCTCCGGGCCGATCGAGAATTTCACCCTTGCGGCACTGGCGCAGAAGGGCTCACTCTTTGCGACGCGGCCGACGCTCTTCACCTACATCGCCGCGCGCCAGGAACTGATCGACAGTGCGAAAGCGCTATTTGATATTGTGCAAAGCAACAAAGTGCGTATCAATATCAATCAAACCTATCCGTTACGTGAGGTTGGGCAGGCTCACGCGGATCTGGAAACAAGAAAAACAACAGGAACGACGCTGCTGATTCCATGAGATCCGAACGGACCGGTTGGCAGAAGAAATGAGGGGAACGTGTCGCCATTGAATGTGCCGGATTCCGGTGCGTTATTATCGGTTCAGAAGCTGACGAAGTTCTTCGGAAGCTTTGCAGCCTGCAATGAAATCGATCTCGATATAGCGCCGGGCGAAATTCATGCGCTTCTCGGCGAAAACGGTGCAGGCAAATCCACCCTGGTGAAGATGCTATTCGGCGTTCTCGAGCCGACGGGCGGGCATATCCTCTGGCAGGGCCAGCCGGTTCCGATCGCCTCGCCGGGGGAGGCCCGCAAGCTCGGCATCGGCATGGTCTTCCAGCATTTCTCGCTGTTCGAGGCGCTGACGGTTGCCGAAAACATCGCCCTGTCGCTCGATGACGCTATCCCGATCGACAAAATCGCCGAGGAGGCGAGGGCGCTGTCGGTCGCCTACGGCCTGCCGCTCGATCCGCATGCCCATGTCGCCGATCTCTCGGTCGGCGAACGCCAGCGCATCGAGATCGTCCGCGCACTGCTGCAGAACCCGAAACTCATCATCCTCGACGAGCCGACCTCGGTGCTGACGCCGCAGGAAGCCGACAAGCTGTTCGAGACGCTGTTCAAGCTGCGCGCCGAGGGGCGTTCGGTTCTTTATATCAGCCACCGCCTGGAGGAGGTGCAGCGCATCTGCGATCGCGCCACCGTGCTGCGCCATGGCCGTGTGACCGGCGCCTGCGATCCCAAGCATGAAACGCCGGCCTCGCTCGCCCGCATGATGGTCGGCAGCGAGGTGGCGACCGTGACGCATCCGGAGCGCAGCGACAAGGGCGAGGTGCAGCTTGCCGTTGCCAACCTTTCCGTCGCAGCCCGCACGCCCTTCGCTATGCCGCTGCGCGATGTGTCGATGGCGGTGCGCTCGGGCGAGATCCTCGCCATCGCCGGTGTCGCGGGCAATGGGCAGAGTGAACTCTTCGACGCTCTGTCCGGCGAATATCCGGTTGCTTCGGCCGAGGCGATCGTCATCCGCAAAAAGCACGTGGGCAATCAGGGCATTACCGCTCGCCGTCTTCTCGGCGCGGGCTTCGTGCCGGAGGAGCGCCACGGCCATGCCGCCGTCTCCGCCATGAAATTGTCCGACAATCTCGTCCTTGCCCGCAGCCAGTCGGACCGCAAGGCGTTCCTGGGCCTGCTCGGCATCATCCGCCATGCGGCGGTGAAATCTGCCGCAAGGCGCATCTCCGAGGCCATGGATGTCCGCAAGAGCGGCGATGATCCGGCCGCCGGCTCCCTGTCCGGGGGGAATCTGCAGAAGTTCATCGTCGGCCGCGAGCTCGACCGCCAGCCCGCAGTACTCGTCGTCAACCAGCCGACCTGGGGCGTCGATGCCGGGGCTGCAAGCCGCATTCGCCAGGCGCTCGTCGATCTCGCAAGAGCTGGTTCGGCTGTCGTCGTCATCAGCCAGGATCTCGACGAGATCTTCGAAGTGGCGACCGATATTGCCGTCATCTGCGAAGGCCGTCTTTCCCACCCGTTTCCGGCCGGCGAACTGACGCGGGAAAGGATCGGACTGCTGATGGGCGGCCTGCACGAGAGCAGCTCTCGCCCGGAGGCGCCCCATGCGCATTGAACTTGAAAAACGGCCCGACGTCTCGAAGCTCTTCGCCTTCGTCTCGCCGCTGCTTGCCCTTGTGCTGACGCTGGTATTCGGCGCCATCATGTTCGCCATGCTCGGCAAGGACCCGGTCGAGGCACTCGACGCCTTCTTCATCGAGCCGCTGCTCGAGGTCTGGTCGCTGCACGAGCTGGCGATCAAGGCCGGGCCCCTGATCCTGATCGCCGTCGGCCTGGCCGTCTGTTATCGCTCGAACAATTGGAATATCGGCGCCGAAGGCCAGTTCACCATCGGCGCCATCACCGGCTCCTATCTGCCGATCGTCTTTTACGACTGGCATTCGCCGCTCGTGCTGCCGCTGATGCTGATCCTTGGTGCGCTCGGCGGTGCGCTTTTCGCCGCCATTCCGGCGCTGCTGAAGGCGCATTTCAATACCAACGAGATCCTGACGTCGTTAATGCTGGTCTATATCGCCCAGCTCTTCCTTGACTGGCTGATCCGCGGCGCCTGGCGCGATCCGAAGGGCTTCAACTTTCCAGTCTCGCGCGATTTCGCACCGGAAGCGGTGCTGCCGGCGATCTGGGAAGAGTCCGGCCGGGCCCATTGGGCCTTCATCTTCGCCATTGTCGCCGCAATCGGCGTCTGGTTCATGCTGCGCTATACGCTGAAAGGCTTCGAGATCGTCGTGCTCGGCCAATCGGAGCGGGCAGGACGCTTTGCCGGTTTCTCCTCCAAGAAGATGATCTGGTTCAGCTTTCTCTTTTCGGGCGCGCTTGCCGGGCTTGCCGGCATCAGCGAGGTTTCCGGCTCGATCGGCCATTTGCAGCCGGCGATCTCGCCGGGCTACGGCTTCACCGCCATCATCGTCGCCTTCCTCGGCCGCCTCAATCCGCTCGGCATCATCGCATCCGGCCTGGTGCTGGCGTTGACCTATCTCGGTGGCGAGGCAGCACAGCTTTCGCTCGGCGTTTCCGACAAGGTCACCCGCGTCTTCCAGGGTCTGCTGCTCTTCTTCGTGCTCTCCTGTGATACGCTGATCTATTACAAAATCCGCATTGTCTGGTCGCGGCTAAGGGGCAGGGCGGCATGAGCATCTTCGAAGCCATTCTGCTGACGGTCATCACCGCCTCCACACCGCTCGTCATCGCAGCACTCGGTGAACTGGTGACCGAGCGTTCCGGCGTTCTCAATCTCGGTGTCGAAGGCATGATGATCATGGGTGCGGTCGGCGCCTTTGCTGCGGCACAGCTCACCGGTTCGGCCTATATCGGCATTGTCGGGGGCATCGTCAGCGGTGCGCTGTTTTCCTTGCTCTTTGCCTTCCTGACGTTGACGCTCGTCGCCAATCAGGTGGCAACAGGCCTTGCGCTGACGATCCTCGGCCTCGGCGCTTCCGGCATGCTCGGCGAAGCCTTCGTCGGCGCCCCCGGCATCCGGCTGCTGCCGATCGAAATCCCGGTGCTTTCAGCCATTCCCTATATCGGAACGGTCCTCTTCAAGCAGGATCTGATCTTCTACCTGTCGATCCTGCTCGTCATCGCCGTCAACTGGTTCCTGTTCAGGAGCCGCACCGGCCTGAAGATCCGCGCCATCGGCGATAATCACGCCTCCGCACATGCGCTCGGCATCGACGTCATCCGCATGCGCTACCTCGCCGTGATGTTCGGCGGCGCCTGCTCGGGCCTTGCCGGCGCGCAGCTATCGCTGATCTATACGCCGCAATGGACCGAGAACATGTCGGGCGGGCGCGGCTGGATCGCACTTGCGCTGGTGGTCTTCGCCTCCTGGCGGCCGTGGCGTCTACTGGCCGGTGGTTATCTCTTCGGCGCGGTGACGATCCTTCAGTTGCATGCGCAAGCCTTCGGTATCGGCATTCCCTCGCAGTTCCTATCGATGCTGCCCTACGCGGCGACGGTTGTGGTCCTCATCATCATCTCGCATAATCGACGCACGACGTTGATCAATACGCCGGCCTCGCTCGGCAAGGCCTTTGTGCCCGACCGGTGAGCAACAACAAAAAGACGGGTTTCGAAACTTCCAACCAACAGGGATCAAAATGAAAAAACTAGCACTTGCTCTCGCAGCAACCGCTGCCCTCGTCCTGAGCATCGGCTCGGCCGCCGAGGCCGCCGACAAGACCAAGGTCTGCTTCGTCTATGTCGGCACCCGCACCGACGGCGGCTGGACGCAGGCCCATGAGAACGGCCGCCTCCAAGTCGAGAAGGAATTCGGTGACAAGATCGAGACGCCCTACCTCGAAAGCGTCCCGGAAGGCCCGGATGCTGAACGCGCCATTGAGCGCATGGCCCGCTCCGGCTGCTCGCTGATCTTCACCACGTCTTTCGGCTACATGGACGCCACCRTTGCCGTCGCCAAGAAGTTCCCGAAGGTGAAGTTCGAGCATGCGACCGGTTTCAAGGCCGCCGACAACGTCGCGACTTACAATTCGCGCTTCTATGAAGGTCGCTATATCAGCGGCATCATCGCCGGCAAGCTCTCGAAAACCGGTACGGCAGGCTATATCGCCACCTTCCCGATCCCTGAGGTGGTGATGGGCATCAATGCCTTCGAAGCCGGTGCCAAGTCGGTCAACCCGAACTTCAAGATGAAGGTCATCTGGGTCAATACCTGGTTCGATCCGGGCAAGGAAGCTGACGCCGCCAAGGCGCTGATCGACCAGGGCGTCGATATCCTCGCCCAGCACACCGACACCACGGCTCCGATGCAGGTCGCCGAACAACGCGGCGTCAAGGCATTCGGCCAAGCTTCCGACATGATCAAGGCCGGCCCGAATGTCCAGCTGACTGCGATCATCGACACCTGGGGCAATTACTACTCCAAGCGCGTCAAGGCGCTTCTCGACGGCACCTGGAAGTCCGAGCAGAGCTGGGACGGCCTGAAGGACGGCATCTTGACGATGGCGCCTTATACCAACATGCCCGACGACGTGAAGAAACTCGCCTCGGAAACCGAAGCCAAAATCAAATCAGGCGAGCTGCATCCCTTTACCGGCCCGATCAACAAGCAGGACGGCACGCCCTGGCTGAAGGCCGGTGAAAAGGCCGATGACGGCACGTTGCTCGGCATGAACTTCTACATCGAAGGCGTCGACGACAAGCTGCCGGCGCAGTAAGCCATCTCCAATTCGCAGTTGCGAAGGGCGCCCCCTGTGGGCGCTCTTTTTTTGCTGCAACGCATCCCAAGATTCCGATTTACAAAAGTAATACTATATGATTTTTTGACCCTGCGCCGCGAGATGCGGCATTGGGAGGAAATCATGAAATTGAAGACTGCACTTTTGAGTGCCACGATTCTGGCTGCCTGCATGTTCGGTTCGGCTTCGGCCGCCGGCCTCACTGTCGGCTTCTCGCAGATCGGCTCGGAATCGGGCTGGCGTGCGGCTGAAACGACTGTGACCAAGGAGCAGGCCAAGAAGCGCGGCATCGATCTGAAGTTTGCCGATGCGCAGCAGAAGCAGGAAAACCAGATCAAGGCTTTGCGCTCCTTCATTGCTCAGGGCGTCGATGCCATTCTCATTGCTCCGGTCGTCGAAACCGGCTGGGACGACGTTCTCAAGGAAGCCAAGGAAGCCAAGATTCCGGTCATCCTTCTCGACCGTACCATCAAGGCTCCCGACGATCTCTACCTGACGGCGGTGACTTCAGATCTGGTCCATGAAGGCAAGGTCGCAGGCGACTTCCTGGTCAAGACCGTCGGCGACAAGAAGTGCAATGTCGTTGAACTTCAGGGCACCACCGGCTCGTCGCCGGCCATCGCCCGCAAGAAGGGCTTCGAAGAGGCGCTTGCCGGCCACGACAACCTCAAGATCGTTCGCAGCCAGACCGGTGACTTCACCCGCACCAAGGGCAAGGAAGTCATGGAAAGCTTCCTGAAGGCCGAGAATGGCGGCAAGGATATCTGCGCTCTCTACGCCCATAACGACGACATGGCCGTCGGCGCCATCCAGGCGATCAAGGAAGCCGGCCTGAAGCCCGGCAAGGATATCCTCGTCGTCTCCATCGACGCCGTGCCCGATATCTTCAAGGCGATGTCCGAAGGCGAGGCCAATGCCACGGTCGAGCTGACACCGAATATGGCAGGTCCGGCCTTCGATGCGCTCGAAGCCTACCTGAAGGACAAGAAGGCTCCGGCCAAGTGGATCCAGACCGAGTCGAAGCTCTACACGCCTGCCGACGAACCGATAAAGGTCTACGAAGAGAAGAAGGGTCAGGGCTACTGATCTGATGTGACACCGCTGCATAATTCCTTAAATCGGAACTCGATTTCGGGATAAAATCATGCAGCAATTCAAAGCGCTACAGCGTCCTTATGCGTCTCGAAAGACACAGGCGGCGCTGTAGAACCGCACCGGCCCGTCATGGACCGGTGCGGAACTGCCTTTGCCGCCTTGGGACGTCATGTCCGGCCGCGGCGCGGCTTTTGCCGTCAATATCAGGAAAACAGACCCTTATGATTCACGATTTCGAGAACGTTCTCGCGGCCTCCGGAATATCGAAATTCTTTCCCGGCGCAGTGGCGCTGGATAAGGTCGATTTCACGCTCCGCAGAGGCGAGGTGCACGCATTGCTGGGCGAAAACGGCGCCGGCAAGTCGACGCTGATCAAGTGCATCACCGGCGCCTATCATCGTGACGAGGGCAGCCTGACGTTGGACGGCCAGGAAATCAATCCCGCCAATACGCTCGCCGCCCAGAAGCTCGGTATCGGCACGGTCTATCAGGAGGTCAATCTCCTTTCCAATCTGAGCGTCGCCGAAAACCTCTTTCTCGGACGCCAGCCAAGGCGGTTCGGCATGACCGACGTGCGTTCGATGAACCGCAAGGCACGCGATCTGCTCGCCGGCTATGGCGTCGATATCGACGTCACCGCCGAACTTGGCCGTTTCTCCGTCGCTGTCCAGCAGGTGGTTGCCATCGCCCGTGCCGTTGATCTTTCAGGCAAGGTGCTGATCCTCGATGAGCCCACAGCAAGTCTCGACAATCAGGAGGTGGCGCTGCTCTTCCGCATCATCGAAGACCTCAAAAAGCGCGGCCTGGGCATCGTCTTCATCACCCATTTTCTCGAGCAGGTCTATGCGATCAGCGACCGCATTACCGTGCTGCGCAACGGCAAGCTCGTCGGCACCCGCGAGGTCGCCGATCTGCCGCGCCAGGGCCTGATCGCCATGATGCTCGGCCGGGAGCTGGCGCATGTCGAGGCGACGGTCAAGCAACACAGCCTCGCGGCAGGCGAGGTCCGATATCATTTTGCAGGCTACGGCAAACGCGGCAAGGTCAAACCATTCGACCTTGAGGTGCGCGCCGGAGAGGTGGTCGGCGTTGCCGGGTTGCTCGGCTCCGGCCGCACCGAAACCGCCGAACTGCTTTTCGGCATCGAGCATGCCGACAGCGGCAGCGCCACGATCGACGGCCAGCCGGTCACGCTTTCGAGCCCGCGCGCCGCGATCGCAAAGGGTTTCGGCTTCTGCCCCGAGGACCGCAAGACCGATGGCATCATCGGCGACCTGTCGATCAGGGAGAACATCGCACTTGCGCTGCAGGCTCGCCGCGGCTGGACGCGGCCTCTCTCGCGCGCCGAGCAGAATACGCTTGCCGACCGCTACATCAAGGCGCTCGATATCCGCACCACCGATCGCGAGAAGCCTATCCGGCTGCTCTCCGGCGGCAATCAGCAGAAGGCGATCCTCGCCCGCTGGCTGGCGACCAATCCCAAGTTTCTGATCCTCGACGAGCCGACCCGCGGCATCGATGTCGGCGCCCATGCCGAGATCATCCGGCTCATCGAAGAGCTCTGTGCCGGCGGCATGTCGCTGATCGTGATTTCCTCGGAACTTGAAGAGCTTGTCGCCTATAGTTCACGTGTCATCGTACTTCGCGACAGACAGCATATCGCTGAACTGACAGGCGAGCGTATCACCGCTGCCGGCATCGTCGAAGCCATTGCCGCCGCCGAACACAAGATGGAGGATGCATGAGGTCCTCCGTGAAAGCCCTGGCATATCGCCTGGCGCCGCAATTGATTGCGCTCGTTGTCATTCTTTTGTTGAATTTCATCACGTCACCGCAGTTTTTTAATGTCGTTGTTCAGAATGGCCGGCTCTATGGCAGCCTGATCGATGTGCTGAACCGCGGCGCGCCGGTGGCGCTGCTGGCGATCGGCATGACGCTGGTCATTGCCACCAAGGGCATCGACCTGTCCGTCGGTGCGGTCATCGCGATCTGCGGCGCCGTCGCCGCATCGTCGATTGTTTCAGGAAATTCAGTTTCTTACACCATTATCCTGACACTTGCGATTGGGCTTGCCTGCGGCGTCTGGAACGGGTTCCTGGTGGCAGTCCTCAATATCCAGCCGATCATCGCCACGCTGGTGCTAATGGTGGCCGGCCGCGGCATCGCCCAGCTGATCACCGAAGGCGCCATCCTGACCTTCAACGATGACGGGCTGACCTTCTTCGGCAGCGGTTCGCTGCTGCTTCTACCGATGCCTGTCGTCATCTGGCTTCTCGTCGGCCTGCTCGTCATCCTGCTCGTCCGCCGCACGGCGCTCGGCATGCTGATCGAGGCCGTTGGCATCAATCGCCGCGCCAGCACGCTCTCCGGCATTCAAACGCCGGTGCTGCTGATGGCGGTCTATATGCTGAGCGGGATCTGCGCCTCGATTGCGGGCATCATCGTTGCAGCCGACATCAAGGGCGCCGATGCCAACAATGCCGGCCTATGGCTGGAACTCGACGCGATCCTCGCCGTCGTCGTCGGCGGCAATTCGCTGCTCGGCGGCCGCTTCAGCATTCTCGGATCGCTGATCGGCGCGATGATCATCCAGGCGGTGAATACCGGCATCCTATCCGCCGGCTTCCCGCCTGAATTCAACCTGATCATCAAGGCCGTCATCATTATCGTCATCCTCGTCATCCAGTCGCCGGCGGTGCAATCGCTCGCCATCTTCGCCAGCCGCCGGCAGGGCGGTAGGGAGCAGCCGAAATGAACTCCAAATACCTGCCGCTGCTTGCGACCATCGTCATCTTCGTGCTCGCCTATGCCGGATGCGCTTTGCAATATCCGAACATTCTGTCGACGCGCGTCATCGGCAATCTTTTGACCGACAATGCCTTTCTCGGCATCGCCGCCGTCGGCATGACCTTCGTCATCATTTCGGGCGGCATCGATCTGTCGATCGGCTCGGTCATTGCCTTTACCGGCGTCTTCCTCGCGGTGATCCTGCAGAACACCTCGATCCATCCGCTGCTCGCCTTTGCGATCGTGCTCGTCATCACGACTGCCTTTGGCGGTATCATGGGCGCGATCATCCACTATCTCGAAATGCCGGCCTTCATCGTCACGCTTGCCGGCATGTTCCTGGCACGCGGCATGGCCTTCGTGCTCTCGATCGACAGCATTCCGATCGATCACGAATATTATTCGACGCTGACGAGCCTCTATTACCGTCTGCCCGGCGGCGGGCGGCTGACGCTGATCGGCGGCATCATGCTTCTGGTCTTTGCGGTCGGCATCTTCATCGCCCAGCGCACCCGCTTCGGCACCAACGTCTATGCACTCGGCGGCGGCACGCAGACGGCGCGGCTGATGGGCGTGCCGGTGGGCCGCACGACAATCCAGATCTATGCACTGTCGGGCTTTCTTGCAGGCCTATCCGGGATCGTTTTTTCGCTGTACACCTCTGCCGGATATTCTCTTGCAGCAGTCGGCGTCGAACTCGATGCCATCGCGGCGGTGGTCATTGGAGGGACGCTGCTGACCGGAGGAGCGGGATTCGTGGCGGGAACCTTGATCGGTATCCTGATCCAGGGGCTCATTCAGACCTACATCACCTTCGACGGTACGCTGTCGAGCTGGTGGACCAAGATCTTGATTGGCCTTCTGCTATTTGCATTCATCCTGATGCAGAAAGCCATCCTGTTCGTTTCCAGTCTGAACAAGAGGTACGCCTGAGGGGGAGACGGATCGCTTGCGCTACAAATTGGACGAGACACGCAAGACGGGGCGCAGAACCCGGACGAGCCATGCCCAGGTCGTCGACGAACTCGGCAAGGCGATCGTCGCCGGCACCTATCCCGTTGGCTCGATCCTGCCAGGTGACACGGAACTGGCGCAACGTTTCAAAGTGTCCCGCACCGTCTTGCGTGAGACGATGAAGACGCTTGCCGCCAAGGGCATGGTCGTCGCTAAGGCGCGGGTCGGCACGCGTGTGACCGAGAAGAACCTCTGGAACATGTTCGACAGCGAGATCATCGCCTGGCACTTCGACAACGGCGTGACGGAGGAGTTTCTGCTGCAGCTCTACGATATTCGCCTCGCCTTCGAACCCTTCGCCGCCGGTCTCGTCGCCGAGCGGGCGAATGCCGAGGATATCGAGATGCTGCGCGGGCTGGCGCTCGAGATGGCAGCGGCCGGCCATACGGCCGACAGCCTGGCACTCGCCGACCTTCGTTTTCACCTGGCGATCGCCGAAGCCTCGCACAATCCCTTCATGCGGACACTCGGCAGCCTCATCGAAGCAGCCCTCGTCGGCATGTTCCGCATAAGCACGCCGCCAACCGAAAACGGCTTCGCCAATATCGCCGACACCCATATGCGCATCGTCGATGCGATCGTGTCCGGCGATAGCAGTGCTGCGCGCCGCGCGATGGAAGACGTTATCCTGGACGGCCGCCATCACGTGCACGAAGCCTTCGTGGCCCGCGGTTCCGAGGCCATCATAGGGTCGATTTCGGCCGCGATTTCACCTTTGTGAAGGCTTTGCTTTCCGACAGCGCCGCGCGTCTTTTCGAGAGCCGCAAAGGCCGCTGCAGCACTTTGAATGGCTGCGTAATTTATCCTTAAATCGATTCCGATTTGGGGAATTATGCAGTATGAGGCGATAAAGCCGCCTCATGGCGCGGATTCGCGGAGCAAATCATGGAACGCACTTGTCTTGCCGTCATCCTCGCCGCCGGTGACAGCACGCGGATGAAATCCTCGAAATCGAAGGTGCTGCATCCGGTCGCCGGACGGCCGATGATCGCCCATGTGGTCGAGGCGGTCGCCTCCGCCGGCATCTCGTCCGTCGCCCTTGTCGTCGGCCGTGACGCCGAGGACGTGGCGAAGGCCGCAAGCATCGACGGCGTCGGCATCGAATCCTATCTGCAGAAGGAACGCCTCGGCACCGGCCACGCGGTGCTGGCGGCGCGCGACGCGATCGCCAAGGGTTACGACGATATCCTCGTCACCTATGGCGACGTGCCGCTCCAGACCGACGGGCCGCTCAAAGCCGCACGCCAGGGCCTTGCCGATGGCAGCGATGTCGTCGTCATCGGCTTCCACACCGACCGCCCGACCGGCTACGGCCGCCTGCTCGTCAAGGACGGCGAACTCATCGCCATCCGCGAGGAGAAGGACGCGACCGATGCCGAGCGCACCGTCACCTGGTGCAACAGCGGGCTGATGGCGATCAACGGCAGAAAGGCGCTCGATCTTCTCGCGCGCATCGGCAATGCCAATGCCAAGGGTGAATTCTATCTGACCGATCTCGTCGAGATCGCTCGTTCGCTCGGCGGACGCGTCACCGCCGTCGACGCTCCCGAGATCGAGATGACCGGCTGCAACACCCGTGCCGAACTCGCCGTCATCGAGCGTTTCTGGCAGGAGCGCCGCCGCCACGAGATGATGCTGGCCGGCGTCACCATGATCGCACCGGAAACGGTTTTTCTGTCCTACGATACCGTCATCGGCCAGGATGCGCTGATCGAGCCGAACGTCGTCTTCGGTCCCGGCGCGGTGATCGACAGCGGCGCCGTCATTCATGCTTTCTCGCATATCGAAGGCGCCCATGTCAGCCAGGGTGCGACCGTCGGGCCCTTCGCCCGGCTGCGGCCGGGTGCCGATCTCGCCAACGGCGCGAAGGTCGGCAATTTCTGCGAGGTCAAGAACGGCCGGCTGGGCGAGGGCGCCAAGGTCAACCACCTGACTTACATCGGCGATGCCGTCATCGGCGCCGGCAGCAATATTGGCGCCGGCACGATCACCTGCAACTATGACGGCGTCAACAAGAGCGAGACGGTGATCGGCGAAAACGCCTTCATCGGTTCCAACTCCTCGCTGGTCGCGCCGGTGACGATCGGCGACGGCGCCTATATCGGCTCCGGCAGCGTCATCACCGTCGATGTTC
>NZ_JBFUAY010000017.1:0-74022 GCF_056406015.1 Rhizobium sp. P1_E1
CCTGTCCGGTGCGTGAACCGATTGGAGTTTGGTCATGATCGGCAAAAGGCGCGCCCCGCGCGCGGCTCTGACAGGTCTTCTGGTTGCAACGATGGTGCTCGCCGGCTGCGGCGGCAGGCCGGTCGGTGTCATGCAGGCGGCCGGCACCGTCGCTCCGGGCACCTCGAAGGTCGATCTTCTCGTCGCCACGACACGCGCTGCCGACGACAATCCCGCCGTGCTTTTCTCCGGTGAGCGCGGCACTGGCCTCGCCGTCAATGCCGTCGATGTCTCCATTCCGCCGGAAGCCAATCGCAAGGTCGGCCAGGTGCAATGGCCAAGCCGCCTGCCGGCCGATCCGTTGCGCGACTTCGTCACCATTTCCGTCGATCCGCTGGACGGCGAGCGGGCCGGCGAGACCTGGCTGAAGACCCATATGCCGAAGAGCCGCCGGGTGCTGGTCTTCGTCCACGGCTTCAACAATCGCTATGAGGATGCCGTCTACCGCTTCGCGCAGATCGTCCATGATTCGCATGCCGACGTCGCACCCGTCGTCTTCACCTGGCCGTCGCGCGGCAGCATCTTCGATTATAATTACGACAAGGAAAGCACCAACTATTCCCGCGACGCGCTGGAGGAGCTGCTCACCCGTACCGCCGCCAATCCCGCCGTCAGCGACGTCACCATCATGGCCCATTCGATGGGCACCTGGCTCACCGTCGAAGCGCTGCGGCAGATGGCGATCCGCAATGGTCATGTCGCCGCCAAGATCAACAATGTCATCCTCGCTTCGCCGGACCTCGATGTCGACGTCTTCGGCCGCCAGTTCGCGAGCCTCGGCAAGGAAAGGCCGCACTTCACCATCTTCGTCTCGCAGGACGACCGGGCTCTGGCGCTGTCGCGGCGCATCTCCGGCAATGTCGACCGGCTCGGCCAGATCGATCCCTCGGTCGAACCCTATCGCAGCAAGCTCGAGGCGGCCGGCATCACCGTGCTTGACCTCACCAAGCTCAAGGGCGGCGACCGGCTGAACCACGGCAAGTTCGCCGAAAGCCCCGAGGTGGTGAAGCTGATCGGCGACCGGCTGATTGCCGGCCAGGCGATCACCGATTCCAATGTCGGGCTCGGCGAGGCCGTCGGCGCGGTGGCGATGGGCGCTGCCCAGACTGCAGGAAGTGCCGTCAGCGTCGCCGTCAGCACGCCGATTGCGATCTTCGATCCGCGCACCCGGCGCAACTACGACGCCCAGCTGAAGCGTCTCGGCCAGTCGATGAACAACACCGTCGGTTCGGTCGGCGACAGCGTCGGTGCCAGCCTGCCGGAAAGCCAGTAAAAATTCCACAGAGCAATTCCAGCAAAAGTGCACAGCGGTTTTGCGTTTCGGAATTGCGAAAACCAAAGAGATAGGGAATTTCCCGTAATTCGGAGAAAACGGAAATTCTCTAGGCATCGCATCTTGATGTGATATATCAGGCTACGACGGCAATTCTGTCTGCCGTGCGATGGGTTGATGGCATGGCGGATGAGATGAAGAAGAAGGTAGCGGTCGTCGGCGCGGGCGTGATCGGCGCCTCGATCGCTTTCGAACTGCAGCGGCGCGGCCTTGAGGTGACGCTGATCGACAAGGGCGAGCCGGGACGCGGCACCTCGTTCGGCAATATGGCGAGCATCGCGCTGGATTTTGCCGCCGGCTCCGGCCCTTCGACCTGGAAGAAGATCCCCGGCTGGCTGCTCGATCCGGAAGGCCCGGTCTGGCTGCGGCCCTCCTATGCCGCCAGGATGCTGCCCTGGTTCCTGCGCTTCCTCGCCGCCGGCCGGCCCTCGCGTCTCCGAGAGATCGAGGATGCCGGCATGAGCCTGTCCAACCGCGCGCTCGGCGATTTCAGGCAGATGCTCCAGGCGATCGGCGCACCCGAATTGATGACCGAGGAAGGTTGCCTGGCGATCTACGAGACGGAGGCGGAATTTGCCGCCGATCGCGGCCATCTCGCCATGATGCAGCGCTACGGCCTCGAATTCGAGGTTTTGAGCAACGGCGCCATCCAATATTACGAACCCACCCTGTCACCGGCGATCGCCAAAGCCGTGCTGCTTCCCGACAACAAGTCGATCCGCGACCCCTACAAGCTGGTGGTGAAACTCGCCGACGCCGCCAAGGCTGCGGGCACGACCTTCGTCTCCGGCACTGTGCGGAATATCGAGCGCAGGGGCGATGGCACGGCCGTCGTTCTCCTCGAGGATGGCAGGCGGATCGAGGCCGGTTCGGTGGTGCTTGCCGCCGGCGTCCACACCCGTTTCCTTGCCGAAAAGCTCGGCGAGCCGATCCCGCTCGAAACCGAGCGCGGCTATCACACGCAGATCATGAAGCCCGGCATCTCCATGCGTTATTCGGTGATCTGGCCGCATCGCGCCTTCATGGTGACGCCGACGGCGGGCGGCATCCGTGTCGGCGGCAATGTCGAGCTCGCCGGTCTCGATGCCGCGCCGGATTTCCGCCGTCCGCGGGTGCTGGTGCGCCATGCCCAGCGCGCGCTGCCCGGCCTGAAGGTCGAGGAGACGACGGAATGGATGGGTCATCGTCCGGCGCTGCCCGATACGATCCCGATCATTTCGCCGTCGTCGAAACTGCCGGGCGTCTTTTATGCGACCGGCCACGGCCATCTCGGCCTGACCTTTTCGGCAACGACAGCGCTCGTGATCGCCGATATGGTGACCGGGCTCAAACCATCCCTCGATATGACCCCGTTCCGCATAGACCGCTATTAGGAGGCCCCGATGTCCGATACCAGCAAACCCGTAGCGCTGATCACCGGCGGCGGCCGCGGCATGGGCGAGGCGATCGCCCGGGAGCTCTCCGCCCAGGGCTATCAGCTGGCGTTGATGTCGCCGTCGGAAAGCTGTGAGAAGCTGGCGGCCGAACTCGGCGGCGTCGCCTCGCGCGGCGTTGCCGAAAAGGCCGAGGATCTCGAGGCGATCTTCGATCTGACGATGAAGACCTATGGCCGCATCGACGCCGTCGTCAACCTGAGCGGTCATCCGCCGAAGGGCGACCTGCTCGATATTTCAGACGAGAACTGGACGCTCGGTTCCGACATGATGATCCTGTCGCTGGTGCGCATGGCCCGCCTGGTGACGCCGGTCATGCTGAAACAGGGCAAGGGCGCCTTCGTCAACATCACCACCTTCGCGGCCTACGAGCCGTCGCTGGTCTTCCCGGTTTCCTGCACCTATCGTGCCGCTGCAGGCGCCTTTACCAAGCTTTATTCCGATCGTTATGCGGCCGACAATATCCGCATGAACTGCATACTGCCGGGCTATATCGACAGCCTGAACCACAAGCCCGAGACCGCCGAGAAGGTTCCGATGAAGCGCATCGGCCATGTGGAGGAGATCGCCAAGACCGCGGCCTTCCTGCTCTCCGATGGCGCCGGATATATCACCGGCCAGAATATCCGCGTCGATGGCGGCGTCACCCGTCACGTCTGATCTGGAGTTTTCGATATGAGATGGAAGCGCACAATCCAGTTGCTGGATGTCCACGCCGAAGGTGAGATCGGCCGCGTCGCGATCGGCGGCGTGCCGAAAATCCCGGGCGATACCATCGCCGCCCAGCTGCACTGGCTGAACACCGATCCGAAGGGTGACGAATTGCGCCGCTTCCTTTGCCTGGAGCCGCGCGGCGCGCCCATCGGCTCGGTCAACCTGCTGCTGCCGGCACGGCACCCGGAGGCCGACGCCGCCTTCATCATCCTGCAGCCCGACCAGGCGCATGCGAGTTCCGGCTCGAACTCGATCTGCGTCACCACGGCCTTGCTCGAATCCGGCATCGTCGACATGAAAGAGCCGGAGACGATCGTCACCCTCGAAACCGCCGCCGGCCTGGTCAAGGCGACGGCGACCTGCCGCGACGGGCGCTGCGAAAAGGTCAGGCTGACCATGGTGCCCTCCTTCGTGCATGAGCTCGATGTCAGGATCGACACGCCGCATTGGGGAAAGATCAAGGCCGACATCAGCTACGGCGGCATCTTCTATGCGCTGGTCGATGTCGGCCAGATCGGTCTGACGATCGAGAAGGCCAATGCCGCCGGCCTCGTCCAGGCCGGCATGATGCTCAAGGAGCTGATCAACCGCGGCATCAAGGTCGTCCATCCCGAGATCCCGGCGATCTCGGGCGTCGCCTATGTCATGTTCCGCGATACCGAAGCCGACGGCACGGTGCGCACCTGCACCACCATGTGGCCGGGCCGCGCCGACCGCTCGCCCTGCGGCACCGGCAACTCCGCCAATCTCGCCACCCTTTATGCGCGCGGCAAGGCCAAGATCGGCGACGTCTTCACCTCGAAATCGATCATCGGTTCCGAATTCGAGGTCGGCCTCCAGGCAGTGACCGAGGTGGCCGGCCGCCCCGCCGTCATCCCCACCATCACCGGCCGCGGCTTCACCTTCGGCCTGACCCAGGTAGCGCTCGACCCCTTTGACCCGCATCCGAACGGTTTTGCACTGACGGATGTCTGGGGACCGTCGGCGGGAGAGATTTGAGCGTTCAGGGCGGGATGCCGGAACTGTGAGGCGGGTTCCTGACGGTTCGCGCCGATGGCTGCCCCTCACCCTAACCCTCTCCCCGTAAACGGGGCGAGGGGACGTACCCTGCGACAGGCCAGTGGGGAACGGAGAGGTCGCGACATGTCCCCTTCGCCCCGTTTACGGGGAGAAGGTGGCGGCAGCCGGATGAGGGGCAGCGGTGCGCTCCAACGATCCTGCGAAGCCTCCGCGACCGACTGCCTAGAGGTTATGCATGATCGGCGTAAGTCTGCCTGCGCGCAGCATCCCCGGTTCGAGTGTCCCAACCCAGCATGGCCAGCTCGGCCACGGCCTCCAGTTCGCCACGCGTCGCGCCGTCGCGGGCCAGGATCGACATGCCATTCTGAACGGTCTGCACGAAGCGGGCAAGCGCGTGGACGTCGGTCGAGACCGGAATTTCGCCTGCTGATATCGCCTGGTTCAGGCGCTGCTTCAGGCGGTCGAGCGTGACGGCGCGGGCGGCTCGCACGAGTTCGCCGAGTTCCACATGGCCCTCGCTGCCGACCGAAGAGAGCGCCACCATGCAGCCGCGGGGAATATCCACGACACAGCCGGTCAGGGCAGCGGCCGAATCCATCAGGAGCGACATCACCGCTTCACGGGCCGTGCCCGCGGAGAGGAAGCCTGCCCAGACGAGCGCCTCGTTGTTGTCGCGATAGTGGCGCAACGCCTCGGCATAGAGCGCCTCCTTCGAGCCGAATGCCGCGTAGAGACTCGGCGATCCGATCCCCATCGCCTCGGTGAGATCGGCGATCGAGGTCGCCTCGAAGCCCTTGATCCAGAACAGGCGGGTTGCCCGCGCCAAGGCTGTTTCCCGATCGAACGCCCGCGGCCGCCCGCGACTGCGGGCAGGGGTTTTATCGACTTCCGAGATCTCATCCGATTTTTGCATCGATCATTATATAAACCCATTGACACCCCATCGCAACGTGCCTAGCTATTTATGTGTCGATCACTACAGAAAGAGAAGATCATGACAGAACTGGCTGGAAAGCGTGCCCTGGTAACAGGCGGCTCGCGCGGCATTGGCGCCGCCATCGCATTGGCGCTTGCCGACAAAGGCGCTGATGTCGCCATCACTTATGAGCGTTCGGCCGATCGCGCCGCCGAAGTCGTCCGGGCGATCGAGCGCAAGGGCCGCAGAGCGCTTGCCATCCAGGCCGACAGCGCCGATCCGGCAGCCGTGAAGCGCTCGGTCGACGAGGCGGCCCAGGCACTTGGCGGTCTCGACATTCTCGTCAACAATGCTGCAATCGCGCTTTACGGTGCGATCGCCGACGTCAGCGTCGAGCAGATCGATGCGCTGCTGGATGTCAACGTGCGGTCGCCCTTGCTCGCTTCGCAGGCCGCGATCCCCTATCTGCAGGCGGGCGGCCGCGTCATCACGATCGGCTCGGTCGGCGCCGAACGCATCGTCGGTGACACCGGTACGGTCTATTTCATGACAAAATCCGCGCTCCACTCGTTTACCCGCGGCCTCGCGCGGGAACTCGGATCTCGCGATATCACCGTAAACCTCGTCCAGCCGGGTTCGACCGACACCGATATGAATCCCGCCGACGGCGACTTCGCCGACTTCCAGCGTGCCCTCATCCCACTTGGCCGTTATGGCGAACCGGAAGATGTGGCGGCCGCTGTGGCGTTCCTCGCAAGCCCTGCTGCAAGGCACATCACCGGAACCATTCTCACAGTGGATGGCGGCCTGAACACCTGAATCGGGAGGTGTTGCTTCCGGCCCTCAAAAGACAGGGGGACCGACAGATGTCGGCCCTTCTTTCTCACTTATGCGTTAGCCAAACGAGGTGACGGCCAGCATCGTGTCGGAGAGCCTGTGGCCGGGCGTGGGGGTCGCGTGCAATGCGCGCTCCGCGTAGCTGTACAGCAGCGCGGGATCGTCGATCACATGTGCCGGAACGGCGTAGTAGCGGCGAACCGTCACCTCCCTGCCGGCGGCGCAGTAGCTGAACGGTTCGGAGCCATCTGCCTCGAACTCCGCGCGCATCGCTTCGTCGACGCGGAGATACAGCGTGCCCTTCATGACGAACCCGAACTGCGCGCCGTTTCGGACCAGGGCGGATCCGCCGAAGAAGCGCCTGATATCGATGCAGCCGGCTGGGGCGATCTGGCCGGCAAAGTCGAGCGCCAGCCCGCGTGTCGCCTCGCTAGTCATGCTGCTGCTCCGCCAGAAGATCGAAGAAGCCGGTGATCGCGCCGAACCGGCCATCGGAAATCACCCCGAAACTCGTGCCGGTCTGCAAGACCCTCTCGTCTTCGTGGCGCAGTGCCCAGCGCGCCAGAGAACGGTCATTATGGTGGAGAACGCTCAATATCTTGAACCGGCCTCCCGGCATGCTCTCCTTGAAGCCGGCCATATAAGCCGAGAGACCGGCGCGCCCCGCGATCGCTCCATTCGGGTCGCAATAGGTCACCTCGTCAGCGAGGCAAGCCAGCATTTCCGGCTCACGAGCGTCAGCGTCCAGCGACCAGATGGCTGCATATCGATTCCACAGGGCCTCAGGTGTCATGACATCGTCTCCAGTTGATTGAATTCATCTTCTATTGCCTGCCGCAGGCCGGCCTTGTCATCACCGCCGCGAATGAGCACGAGGAGTCCCTGATAGAAGGCCAGAAGGCGGGTGGCTGTCCTGTTCGCCTTGGCTCCGTCACCGTCTCGAACGATGGTCGGCACTTCGGTCAGCCTCGCGCGGAATGTGGTACGAAGGAGGCCGAGCGCCGCTTCGACACGGGGATGCGGATTGACGCCGCCGCCGAATTCCACCGCCATATTGGTGATCAGGCAGCCAAGGGAGCCATCGTCGGGCTCATGCAGGAGCGTGAGGAACAATTCGCGCAACCCTTGAAGCCCGCTTCCTGGCGGCGCAAACCGCGCGATGCGTCCCTCCAGCACCGTTCGGTGGTAATGTTCGAACGCTGCGTCGAAGAGGCCGGCCTTGTCGCCGAAGGCGTGATAGATGCTTCCACCCTTGAGCCCCGTCGCCTCCTCGAGGTCTCGGATTGATGCAGCTTGATAGCCCTGCTTGCGAAAGATGTGCATCGCCCCCGTCAGCACCGCCTCCTCATCGAATTCCCGCGTTCGGCCCATTGTCGCCCCGATTCTTTATCAATTGTTCTAGAATGACTGATAAAGAATCCAAACGCAACGGCCTCAGTGACTTTCGGCGAAATTCTCGCCGGCCGACCTCGGTCATCCCAAGCGCGTGGGTATCCATCGCTTAAGGTTTAGGATGATGTTTCGGTGGAATGGCCGGTCGGCCAGGTGGACGGCGCTTGTTCGACGACAGACTCCAGCATCTCCAGGCTGAACCCGACATACCGCGGCCCCCATCAACCGCGCTGCAAAACTCTGGCGCTGACCTGACCTGTGGCAAGATTCTCGGCCGGCGCTGGCCTGCCAAGCAGATACCCTTGGCCGATGTCGCAACCCAGATCCTGAAGCCGCTGAAGCTGGCTCTCCTCTTCGATACCCTCGGCCGTTATCGTCACGCCAAGTCCCACACCGAGAGCGATGATTGCCTTGATGACCTTGTCTTGCTTGTCATTGGTCTCGAATGAAGAGACGAAACTCCTGTCGATCTTGATCTTGTCGAACCGGTAGTTGGATAGTTGTGAGAGGCTGGAATATCCTGTTCCAAAGTCGTCGAGAGCAATCCTGACCCCCGCATTCACCAGATCGTCGAGGACGATTCGTGCCGTGACAGCGTCCTGGATGATGGCGCTCTCCGTCACCTCCAGCTCGACCCTGTGCGCGGGCAGACCGACATCGCCCAATATCTTGAGAATTCGCAGGCCCAGCAACCGATCGCTCAGTTGGATCGGAGAAAGGTTGAATGACAGGACGAGCTCATTTGGCCAGGAAAGCGCATCGGTGCAGGCGTGGCGAAGCAGTTGGTCTGTCAATTCGACGATCAGACCGGCTTCCTCTGCCACAGGAATGAATTCGTTCGGTGGGATGAATTCGCCGGAGGCCGTCTTCCAGCGCGCCAGCGCCTCGAAGCCGATAATCCYATTCGTCTTCAGGTCTACGAGAGGTTGATAGTAGGGAACGATCTCAGCCTTCTTGATGGCTGCTCTCAGATCCGCTTCCACTCGAATCCGTTTCGCCAACTCGTCCTGCATCGAAGCCACGAAGGGCTTCACCAGATTGCGCCCCTGCTTTTTCGCCACATACATCGCACAGTCGGAATGTCGAATGACTTGACTGAGGTCATCGCCGTTCTCCGGAAAAAGCGCGAAGCCGACACTGGCGCCGAGGTCGACGGCGACACCATTGAATGTGAACGGCTTGCCGATCACGGTCACTATGCGGTTCCCCAACGCGACAAGATCGGGATTTCCAGTGCGCCGCGCCAGAACAACGAACTCGTCTCCGCCAAGGCGGAAAACGTGCTCGCGGGGAAAGAGGGAAGAGAGCCGCTGGGCAACAGTCTTCAGCACCGCATCCCCGTGATCGTGCCCGAGGAGATCATTGATCTTCTTGAAGCCGTCGAGATCGATGCTGAACACGGCGTAGGTTTCTTGTGCCCTTTGATCGGTCATCGCCTGTGCGCATACGGAATCCAGAAACCTGCGGTTAGGCAGTTCGGTCAGCGTGTCGTGACAGGCGATCCAGTCAACGTTCTTTTCGGCCTGCAGCCTGCGATTGACCTCCCTCGAAAGATCCCGGATCCTCAGCGCGGAATAAATCAACCCGAGAAACCCGGAGATATTGAGGGCGAGGAGCGCATGGTCCAGCGGATAGTCATGATGCTTTTCGATGAATCCATCCAGCCCTTCATGCCATTGGAAGAGCCAAGACAGGCAGAAGAGAAGCAGGAAGATCGCGAGCCAGGCGACGATCTCCATCTGCGGTCTGGTTGGTTGGATGCGAGGCATATGAACAGGCTCCTGTTGTGTGAAGAGCCGTCATGGCCAGTTTGCTACGCTCGTATCAGCGAATGCCGACGACGGATGGCGCAACTTCACGGCATCGGCGATCCTACGCCGTGATCGAAGACCGCCTCAATTCATTCGGGCGGAATTAAGAGGGCCGGTATCGCAATGGCTGATGAAGCCGCGCAGCACCGACAAATCCCAAAGATCGTGCGCTTGGTAGGTTAATGGTGGGTTGCCTTTACGAAGGCACGGGAGTTTCGCTGCGCACAATGGATATCTTTGCCGTAAATCGGATGAGGATTCGGTTCCTGTCCATCGGTCGCGCATCCCGGAGCCGATCAACCTGCCAGCATCGTATCCGCCAGGCTGTAGCAGTGGCTCGCCTGATAGGCGTTCCGGCCCCGGTTCATGTGCGTCACATTGAAAGTCCGAATGGCGCGCAAGATGCGGCGCTCCGCGAGGAATTTGCGGATCGAGGCCGAGCCCCGCACGTTGATGCCGAAAATGTCCTCGCCGCGCGGAAAAAAGTAACCGACGTCTTCGGGCGTCGTGACGCAGTGCTCGAGAAAAGCCTCGTCCACATCGCCCTGCGCGGGTGAATGGTCGGTGGTGAAATGCGAAAGATGCACCAGGAATCGTGCACGCAGCCCTTCGCCATCGGCGTAGAGCGTGAAAAGCTCCATCCAGCTCGCATTAACGCGGACGAGCGGCTTGTCGGAAGTCGAGGGCAGACAGGAAACTGACCAGTAGTGACGCTCGGTCTTGCGCGGGATGGGGATGCAGGTCTGCCCGTATACCCCGAGAATTTCCAGAACGTCTTGCGCCTGCGGGCGACGAAGCAGCTTCTGGAACCGCGCGACGTACTTGAACCGCTGTTCCAGGGACTCCAGACGCTCTTCGGCGTCGATCAAGTCTGCCTCGCCTTCTATCCACGCCTGCTGCTGCTCAGGATCCAGAAACTTGCGCAGACCGGTGGTGCTGCGACGAGGGGTCGTGCTCATGTCAGGTGCCATGCGAGATCCGTCTTCTCATCGCTTCACCGGCCTGATCCCGCGACGTCGGCTCCTGGTGGTGAGGCGCCGTTCGCAGCCGAGCGGTTTGCCGGCGCGGTGGACCAACGCACCGGCCGCACAATAACATCCATCGAACGAATGGCGAAGACTGCCCTTCAGCCGGCCCGAAAGCCAAAGTCTGCCAACGACCAAACCGCTGCGCACTTTTGCCGGAATTGTTCTAGTAAACGAACGGATCGACCCCGGCCGCAGCATGGGTGCCCGGCTCTTTCGGATAAATCACACCCTTGCGCAGGATGATGTTGGCATAGAGCCTGGGCTCGCCGGTCTGGATCACCGCATGGGCGGTCTTCACCCTTCCGTAGAAATCCTGGCCGATCAGCGGCACCACCTGCCGGTGCGGCTCGTGGCGGGCGCAGCAGTCGATCATCTCCTCATGCACGGGATCGAGCTTGTCGCGCTCGGCCTTGACGGTCGAGCGGAAGATCGCCTCCGCCACGAAATCGTCGATCGGCAGCACGCTGAGCACGGCATTGAGGACCGGGATGAGGTGGTGGCCGTCGAGCCGGATCAGCCGGCGGGCATGTTCGACGCCCGGATAATTGCCGTCGACGATGGCGATCTCGTCGCCGTGGCCCATGGCGCGAAGCGTAAAAAGCAGCTCCGGGCTCAACAGCGGATCAAGTCCTTTCAGCATGGTCTACCTCCTTGAAGAGTACGTTCTGGTCGGTGAGGTAACGCGCGAAGATCGGCAGGCTGGCGCCGCCGATGGCGCGCGCCTGGGCGCCGACCGCGCCCTCGATGATTTCGGGCATGACGACGCCCTGCAGGTCGAGCTTGGCGGCTTCGTCGATGGTCGCCTGCACGACGCGGCTGCGCACCCAATCGGGAAAGCCGCCGTCGATGACAGCCGCGCTGAAATCGACGATCGAGGCGGCGGCAACGATCGCCTGCGCCAGCGCCTTGGCGCTATCCTGGATCCAGGCTTCCATCGGCTCGCCGAAATCCACCCAGCCGTCGGCGGAATACCACAGCGGCTCGGGATCGATGCCCCGCTCGCGCAGCATGTTCTCGAGCACGAAAATCGAGGCGATTTCAAGCAGCTGCATCGTCTCGCCGTTCTTGCCGCGCACAGGCAGCGGCCCGATCGCGCCTGCCGTGCCGGTGCGGCCGGAAAAGATCGCCGAATTCAGGACGATGCCGCCGCCGATGAAGGAGCCGATGAAGAAATAGACGAAATCCGGATAGGACGGTCCGACGCCGAAGACGAGCTCGGCGCCGCAGGCGCTGGTCGCATCGTTCTGCATGAAGACCGGATGGGAGACGCGCGCGGCGATGTCGGCCTGCAGGTCGACGTCGCGCCAGACCTCCATGGCGCCTGGCGGCGCACCCACCTCTTCAGCCCAGTTCCAGAGCTCGAAGGGGGCGGCGATGCCGAGGCCGGCGATGCGGCCGCGCTGCTTGTCGTCGAGCCGGTCTTCGAGCTCCCGGATGCCCGAGGTGACGAAGGCGAGGATTTCATCCGGCAGCGGATAGGCATAGGTTCGGTGCAGCTGCATACGGATGCGGCCGACGAAATCCATCAGCACCAGATCGGCGCTGCGCCGGCCCATCTTCAAGCCGAAGGAATAGACGGCATCCGGATTGATATGCATCGGGATCGACGGCTGGCCGACACGGCCGCGCACCGGTTCCCCGCGCGACAGCAGCCCTTCCTTCTCCAGCACCCGCATGATGACGGAGACGGTCTGCGCCGACAGCCCGCTGCGGCGCGCGATATCGGCCTTCGACAGCGCGCCGTAGAGACGCACCAGCGACAGCACGAGCCGTTCGTTATAGGCGCGCACCCTGACCTGGTTCGCACCTCCGGCCGGATTCAGAATTGGTGGCGGGACCGGTGTGTGTTCCGGTCCTTCCAAGGACGACATGGCCGCTCCTCCCGATTGTTGGCCTATGCCCTAATTCGATTGAGCATGCCACATCGAATTAATAATTCAATTGGATTTATTTATTGACAAGCCGATTTCTTTTCGCTCTTAATTGCCGTCGTCAAGGGCACGGGACCGCTGGGAGGCGTTAGCGATCCACGGCGAAGTGCTATATCTTAAATTCCGGCCCCGCAGGGGCGGCGCCGGCAAACTCTGGGAGGAGTTCCATGAAGAAATCTGTTCTCGCTTTCGGCGCGCTCGCGCTTGGTGTCACCTTTTCCGCTCCGGTCATGGCGGCTGATGTTGCTGCCTGCCTCATCACCAAGACCGACACCAACCCCTTCTTCGTCAAGATGAAGGAAGGTGCGACCGCCAAGGCCAAGGAACTCGGCGTCTCGCTGAAGTCCTATGCCGGCAAGGTCGACGGTGACAGCGAAAGCCAGGTGGCCGCGATCGAAAGCTGCATTGCCGACGGCGCAAAGGGCATCCTGATTGCTGCTTCCGACACCAAGGGCATCGTGTCTTCGGTCAAGAAGGCCCGTGATGCCGGCCTGCTGGTCATCGCTCTCGACACACCGCTCGAGCCGGCCGATGCCGCCGACGCCACCTTCGCCACCGACAACCTGCTCGCCGGCAAGCTGATCGGCCAGTGGGCCAAGGAAACGATGGGCGACAAGGCCAAGGATGCCAAGGTCGGCTTCCTCGACCTGACCCCGTCGCAGCCGACGGTCGACGTTCTGCGCGACCAGGGCTTCATGATGGGCTTCGGCATCGATCCGAAGGATCCGAACAAGATCGGCGACGAGGACGATGCTCGTATCGTCGGTCATGACGTGACCAACGGCAATGAAGAAGGCGGCCGCAAGGCCATGGAAAACCTTCTGCAGAAGGATCCGAGCATCAACGTCATCCACACGATCAATGAGCCGGCCGCTGTCGGCGCCTATCAGGCGCTGAAGGCCGTCGGCATGGAAAAGAACGTGCTGATCGTCTCGGTCGACGGCGGTTGCCCGGGCGTGAAGTCGGTCAAGGAAGGCGTCATCGGCGCCACCTCGCAGCAATATCCGCTGATGATGGCAGCCCTTGGCGTCGAAGCGATCAAGAAGTTCGCCGACAGCGGTGAAAAGCCGAAGCCGACCGAAGGCAAGTCCTTCTACGACACCGGCGTCTCGCTCGTCACCGACAAGCCGGTCTCCGGCGTCAAGTCGATCGACACCAAGGAAGGCACGGACAAGTGCTGGGGCTGAGCCCCGATTGCTGAAAGCAGAGCGGCCGGGGCTTGATCCCCGGCCGTTTTCGACGGACGATGTGCCGTCGCCTCACGAACCGGCTAATCAAAGACCGGATGGATATCGGTGACGGCCCCCGCGCGAGTTCGGCGCGCGGATGCGGAGGAGGAACCATGACCGGAACACAGGAATTCGAACGTGTCCTCGACGGCAGCGACAAGAGCGTTGCCTCCTTCGAGCACGAGAAAGTCTCGCTGATCAAGCGCGCGCAGCATTTTCTGCACTCGACGCCGGCCGCCGTGCCGCTGATCGTGCTGGTGCTGGCGATCATCATCTTCGGGATCACCATCGGCGGACGGTTCTTCTCGTCCTATACGCTGACGCTGATCCTGCAGCAGATCGCCATCGTCGGTATTCTCGGCGCCGCCCAGACGCTGGTCATCCTGACCGCCGGCATCGATCTTTCGATCGGCGTCATCATGGTGATCTCGGCGGTCATCATGGGCAATGTCGCGATCACCTACGGCATACCGACGCCGATCGCGGTCGCAGCCGGCATGCTTGTCGGCGGCCTTTGCGGATTGCTGAACGGCTTCCTCGTCGCCTACATGAAACTGCCGCCCTTCATCGTCACGCTCGGCACCTGGAATATCGTCATGGCGACGAATTTCATCTATTCCGCCAATGAGACGATCCGCGATACCGACGTCGACGAAAAGGCGCCGCTGCTGCATCTTTTCGCCGTGAGCTTCAAGCTCGGCAGCGCCGTGCTCACCCTCGGCGTCATCGCCATGGTGCTGCTCGTCTTGGTGCTCTGGTATGTCCTCAATCACACCGCCTGGGGCCGGCATGTCTATGCCGTCGGCGACGATCCGGAGGCAGCCAAGCTCTCGGGCATTCAGACCAAGAAGGTGCTGCTGACCGTTTATGCCATATCAGGCGTCATTGCCGGCTTGGCCGCCTGGGTCTCGATCGGACGCAACGGCTCGATCTCTCCGTCTTCGGCCGTCACCGATTTTAACCTCCAGGCGATCACCGCGACTGTGATCGGCGGCATCTCGCTGTTCGGCGGCCGCGGCTCCATTCTCGGCACGCTCTTCGGTGCCATGATCGTCGGCGTCGTCTCGATGGGCCTCAACATGCTCGGCGCCGACCCGCAATGGAAAGTCCTTTTGACAGGCGTGCTGATCATCGCCGCCGTCGCCATCGATCAGTGGATCAGAAAGGTTTCGGTGTAATCATGGCTCGCGAACCCCTTCTCACCGCCCGCGGTCTCGTCAAGCGTTATGGCCGCGTGACCGCGCTCGACAATGCCGATTTCGACCTCTATCCGGGTGAAATTCTCGCCGTGATCGGCGATAACGGCGCCGGCAAGTCCTCGCTGATCAAGGCGATATCGGGAGCCGTCACCCCGGACGAGGGGGTGATTACCCTCGAAGGCCGGCAGGTGCAGTTCCGCTCGCCGATGGAAGCGCGCGAGGCCGGCATCGAGACTGTCTATCAGAACCTCGCTTTGTCGCCGGCGCTGTCGATCGCCGACAACATGTTCCTCGGCCGCGAGATCCGCAAACCGGGCGTGCTCGGCTCCATGTTCCGCATGCTCGACCGGCCGGCCATGGAAAAGCTGGCGCGCAACAAGCTGTCCGAACTCGGCCTGATGACCATCCAGAACATCAACCAGGCGGTGGAAACGCTCTCCGGCGGTCAGCGCCAGGGTGTCGCGGTTGCCCGCGCCGCCGCCTTCGGCTCGAAGGTCATCATCATGGACGAACCGACGGCAGCCCTTGGCGTCAAGGAAAGCCGCCGCGTGCTGGAACTGATCCTCGATGTCAGGGCCCGCGGCCTGCCGATCGTGCTGATCTCCCACAACATGCCGCATGTCTTCGAAGTGGCCGACCGGATCCATATCCACCGTCTCGGCCGGCGGCTGACGGTGATCGATCCCAAGGAATACACCATGTCCGACGCCGTCGCCTTCATGACCGGCGCCAAGGCGGTGCCGACGGAGCCCGTCGCGGCATGACGGCACGCATCGACGAAATCGCCGGCGCAGTTCTTGACCGCGCCGGCCATTCCAAACGTTTCCTGGTCGCCATCGCCGGACCGCCGGGTGCCGGCAAATCGACCATGGCCGACAACCTGGCGGAAGCGCTGAAAGCCAAGGGCGAAAGTGCCGAAGTCCTGCCGATGGATGGCTTCCACATGGACAACGCCATCCTGATCGAACGCGGCCTGCTGGCGCGCAAGGGTATCCCGGAGACCTTCGACGTTCGTGGTTTCCTCGATATCATCCGCGCCGTCAGGTTGGCCGATCAGGAGGTTCTGGTGCCGGTCTTCGACCGCTCGCGTGAACTCGCCATTGCGTCGGCCCGCCCTGTTTCCCCCGATCACCGCTTCATCATCGTCGAGGGCAATTACCTGCTCTTTTCGCTCGGCAAATGGGCCGAACTCGAAGGCGTCTTCGACTTTTCGATCATGCTGGCGCCGCCCATCGAGGTGCTCGAGGAGAGACTCTGGGCGCGCTGGCGCGGTTATAAGCTCACCGAAGAGGCCGCCAGCGCCAAGGTCTACGGCAACGACCTGCCGAACGGCCGGCTGATCCTCGAAAACCGCCGCCCGGCCGATGTGACGCTGGAGATCGCGCTGGCGTGATGCCGCGCGACATTCACGAAAAAAAGAGCTAAAGCGCGTCGCATGATTCAATTTCAATGCGACGCGCTTTAGTGTTATCGAGGCCGCAGACGCATCGCTTCGGAGGCCTGCCATGCAATCGATCACCATCCGCCGTCCTGATGACTGGCACCTGCATCTGCGCGATGGCGCCATGCTGGAGGGCGTGATCGCCGATACGAGCCGCACCTTCGCCCGCGCCATCATCATGCCCAATCTCGTGCCGCCCGTCGTCACCACCACCGACGCCAAGGCCTATCGCGAGCGTATCCTCAAGGCCTTGCCGGACGGCCATCGCTTCCAGCCGCTGATGACGCTTTATCTCACCGAACATACCAGCCCCGATGACGTGGAGGAGGGTAAGAACAGCGGCCTCATCACCGCCGTGAAGCTTTATCCCGCCGGCGCCACGACCAATTCGCATGGCGGCGTGCGCGACATGGAAAAGGCGATGCCGGTGCTGGAGCGCATGGCAAAGATCGGCCTGCCGCTCTGCGTTCATGGCGAGGTGACGACGCCTGATGTCGATATCTTCGACCGCGAGGCCGTCTTCATCGACACCGTGCTCGATCCGCTGCGCCAGCGTCTGCCGGAGCTGAAGGTGACGATGGAGCACGTGACGACATCAGATGGCGTCGATTACATCAAGGCGGCCAAGGGCAATCTCGCCGGCTCGATCACCACCCACCATCTGATCATCAACCGCAACGCCATCCTCGTCGGCGGCATCCGCCCGCATTATTACTGCCTGCCGGTCGCCAAGCGCGAAAACCACCGGCTGGCTCTGCGTGCGGCCGCCGTCAGCGGTGACGCCCGCTTCTTCCTCGGCACGGATTCCGCCCCGCATGTCGATCCGCTGAAGGAATGCGCCTGCGGCTGCGCCGGCATCTATACCTCGGTCAATACGATGAGCTGCCTCGCCCATGTCTTCGAACAGGAGGGCGCCCTGGAGCGGCTCGAAGCCTTCGTGTCGCTGAACGGGCCGGCCTGGTACGGGCTCCAGCCGAACGAGGAGCGCATCACCCTGTCAAAGCAGGCCCATCCGGTCGTCTTTCCCGCGAGGATTGAAACCGGAGCCGGTCCGGTGACGGTGTTCGATCCGATGTTTCCCCTGCATTGGCAGGTGGTGCAGCAGGCGTAAGCTTTCGGAATTCAATTTTAAATAGAATATTCATCTTAAACTTCGGCGCGACGTTAAACGCGTAACATTTGCATTGTGCAGTGCATCATTTGTTAACGGATGCATAAGACATTCCTCGTCGCGGAGCCCATAAGCTGCCAACATCTGGCGCGGCAACAGCTGCGGAGACTGAAAAGCATGACGCTTGACTATAACTCTCTCTTGCTGGCGCTCGGCGTCTCCGCGGCATGCCTTGCCGTCACGCTGATGGGCAGTTGGATTGTCCGCCGGGCGGAAACGGTGCTGCTCACCGCCACCATCGGCCTGGTCCTCGTCGTCAGCGGCATTTTCGTCTACAGCGCCTACGTCAATACGCCGGAGACATGGCTGGGCGTTGCCAATTTCGTGCTGTTTCATGCCGGCTTTGCCACCATATGGGGGGCAGGCAGACAGTTCCTCACCGGCCGCCTGTCTATCCCGGCCATCGCGATCCGCGCGCTTGCCGCGATGGTCTTTTCCATCGTGCCGATGCTATCAGGGTATGACGGCCTGGCCTTCATCGCCGACAATCTCGCTATCGCCCTTTTGCTCTTTGCCACCGCCCGGCAATATTGGCTCGCCCGTGCCGAAGCACCCGCGCCGCTCCTCGGCATTACCGCGCTCTATACGCTGACGGCGATCTCCTTCGTTCTCTGCGCCGCCGTGCTGATCTCCGACGGCAAGCTGGTGCTCGGCAAGGCCCCCAGCAACTGGGCGGAAGATCTCAGCCTCGCTGTCTGCATTGCCGGCATGACCGGGATCGGCGCGCTGTCGTTGGCGCTGCATCAATGGCGGCTCGCTGCCCGCCACCGTCTCGATGCGATCACCGATCCGCTGACCGGCCTGCTCAACCGCCGCGCCCTGTTCGACGAGTACGGCACGCGCCCGATGGGCACGACCACCGCCGTCATCGTCTTCGACATCGACCATTTCAAATCCGTCAACGACCGCTTCGGCCATGCTGCCGGCGATCGCGTGCTCAAGGTCTTCGCCGGCGAACTCGCGGCCAGCTGCCGCACCGGCGACACCGCCGCCCGGCTCGGCGGCGAGGAATTTGCGCTGGTGCTGAAGGAGATCATGCCCGGCCGGGCGGAACTGACGGCCGAGCGCATCCGCCGGGCTTTCGAGGCGCGCGAGATCCATATCGATGACGAAGTGCTGACATGCACGGTCAGCGTCGGCGTCGCGCCCGGCCGCTCGAAGCCGCAGGATTTCGACGCCATGCTGAGCGCCGCCGACAAGGCGCTCTACGTCGCCAAGCGCGCCGGCCGCAACCGGGTCGAGCTTGCCGGCCATCTGCAGGCCGTTCCCGTCGAGGCAGCGCGCACCGCGTCTTGATCGCCGATCGATCCTCTCATACTATCGCCATCGGCCGGATGCGGCCAGCCGCCCCGCGACGCTCGAGTTTGATGCTCTGGCGTTATGGTGAATGCATCCAGACAACATCCTTCACATCCTTGCCGTTTGGCGATCGATGGCGAACGGGTCAGCAGACGCGGGCACTGATCTTCCTGTTTGCCGTCAACGGAAGGATGACTTCATGCGCGATTTTCGCGATGCCAAGCTCATGGCAAAAACATTGCGGCAGGCCCTGGCCGACCGCGACATTTCGCTCACCCACAGCGAAACGCTCGAAATCGTTGCCCGGCAGTTCGGGCTCGATCAATGGAATATTCTCTCGGCCAAGATAGAGGAGGCGGGCGCCTCCCGCTCGATCATCGGCATCGAGCCGCCAATGCCGATCTTCCGCATCTTCTCGGTCGAAAAAGCCATGGAATTCTATTGCGGCTTCCTGGGCTTCCGTCTCGATTGGGAGCACCGTTTCGGCGAAAATTTTCCGCTCTATTGCCAGGTCTCGCGTGACGGCATGGMGTTGCACCTGAGCGAACATTCCGGCGACGCCAGCCCCGGCGCCAAGGCCTTCGTCCGCGTCGCCAATGTCCGGGCCTATCACGCCGAACTCTCAGGCAAGGACTACCGCTACATGAAGCCCGGTGTCGAGGAAGAGCCGTGGGGGCTGGAGATGACCGTCATCGACCCCTTCAGCAACCGCATCGTCTTTTGCGAGCAGACGTAGTCGTCAGCGCAGCTTGGCTTTAGGTGACAAATCGGTCCACGACCGCTATGGCCGGCCGCCGGCGACCGCGTGCTTCAGGTCTTCGCCGATGAACTGACGGCCCGGCGATACCGCGGCCCGGCTCGGCGGCGAAGAGTTTGCGCTGGTGCTGACGGAGATCATGCCCCGCCGGGCCGAGCTCGCCGCCGAGCTCATCCGGAAAGCCTTCGAGGCGCGGCGCTTCTTCAATCTACCCGGCRCAGACTTTCCACAAAGACACCCCGACTGGTGCCTCGGCCCGAAACGGCGATCCGCTGTCCCGGTCCAAGTTCTCGCCTGATGTTCTCAGGGACACGGCAAATTTCGTCGAATAGCATCGGAACCCCTTCGACCTGAACCGGTGACCGGCATTTTTTGCTACCCCATTCATGCGCGTCGACGACGGTGAAAGAAAGCTCCACCCGATGGCCAGCGATAAAGGCGAATAGCATCGGCACTGCGATGATGACGAGATGCTTTCCGAAGAAATAACCAGCGATCGGAGCGATTATCAGGCCGAAACCTTTCCTCACGCCGACGATCTCGGGACTGCTCTTCAAAATGAGCCAAAACGACAATGCCGCCGAGACCACGCTGACAGCGAGAGTAGGAAGGGCCGCCTTGGAGATCCACTCGTTTGACGGCAGAAAATTACAGCCGGGTATCTGGACGAAAATGGCAAGTACACCCGGCAAAAGCAACATGGTCAGAAGAATCCCGCCCGGTTTACCGAGCGGCCATTTGACACTCTCTTCCTTCCACCCCATGGACAACGCACCGCTCTTTACATCGCAACCTGTCAATCACTCTGTGACACATTTCGGCTGGCGGCTTCAAGGGGGCACGATCAGGGCAGCAGAAACGATTTTGGCTGCGTCTAAGAGGTCGCGGAACCCCTTTATACACCAACGACAAACTCCAAGGATGGCGCTCCCTTGGATGTCGGCGCTTGCATCTCCGTCCTTGGAATCTACAGTCACACCATCGACGTTGTTTCAATGGAAATGACTCCTGGTCGGCAGGGTGGGAACCAGATGAAATGTGTTTCGGTCCTGATTTTAGCGCTTCTGTCGATTTTTTTCGGATGGTTATTTTATGAAAGGTACTGGAAGTTCCGAGATTGCATATCGCAGGCCCTGTCCAGTTGCCTCACTCCCGACGGTGACAATCTAACGCAAGGCGGCTCTCTGTGGGCTGGTTTGGCAGGGCTGTTCTTGTTGGTCGCTGTGATCTCAGCCCGGCGCGTTTTCCGAAGCCGGGATGCTGGCAAATAGCTGGGTAGGCTGCTCCTCCGCTCGCGGATGAAGGCAAACCGGAGCCGGAAGCAAAGCCGCGGCACTCTCCAGCGTTCCTCATCGTGAGGCGGGTAGCCCGCAGGGCGAAGCCTCGAAGGACACGCTGCAACGCTGCTTCTTGCATGCATCTGATGTCAGCGCACCCGCCTCGTCCTTCGAGGCTCCTGGGACCTCAGGATGAGGCTCTCTTGAAGGCCCCGCTCGCTTCTCAGACGATCATCAGCGCCCGCACGAAGGCGACCGAGGCGAGCAGCGAGGCGATGGTCCGCACATGGTTCCACCATGTCCAGTCCCTGACATAGCTGGTCCAGAGCTGAACCGCTTCCGGCCCATTGCCGCCGACCTTCGCCAGTGCATCGTTCATCGGCACGTTGAAGACGATGGTCGAGACGAAAGAGGCAAAGACATAGAGGGCCGCTCCGGCCAGCATCAGAAAAGATGCCCCGCCGCGCCAGTCGATCAGGGCGAGCACGGCGATGACGATGCAGAGGATCGCCGTCGGCACGAAGAGGCCCATGAAGGGCGAGCGGACGATCGTCACGTTGATCGAGTTCATCGCCGCGATGCCTTGCTCTGCCGGAATCCGCGAGAAGGCGGTCATGATGAAGGTCGAGAAGGCGAAGAAGATGCCGGCGACAAGGCCGCTGCCGATCGCCGCCGCCACGAGGGAGAGGATGAGAATGATCTGCATGGTCAGGCGCTCCATATTCCGGTTGCCGCAGTCCGGCGGACATATTCGCTGAAATCGGTGGCGGGGCGGCCAAGAATTTCGGCGACACCGCCCATCACATTGGAGTTGCGCCCATCGAGCACCTGGCCGAAGAGCTCCTCCAGAAGATCGATCAGGCCCTGCGGCAGGCCGGCAGCCGCAAGCCCGCCGGTGAAATCCGCCATCGAGACCTGCTGATATTCGATCGGCCGCCCAGTGGCTGCGGCGATTTCGCCGACCGCCTGCCGGAAGGTCAGCGCTCGAGGGCCGGTCAACTCGTAGGTCTGGTTGCGGTGGCGCGGGTCGGTCAAGACGGCGACGGCGGCATCGGCGATGTCGTCGGCATCGATGAAAGGTTCACCGATCTCGCCCGTCGGCAATTGCAGCCTGCCGCCAATGATTTGCTCGACAAAGGCGCCCTCGCTGAAGTTCTGGCAGAACCAGGAGGCGCGCAGGATGGTGGTATCGATGCCGGAAGCGGTCAGCGCCGCTTCGCTGCGCTGCGCGCTCTCTTCGCCCCGGCCGGAGAGCAGCACGATATGCTCAAGGCCGCATTCCACGGCGACCTTGGCGAGCGCTTCGATCGCCTCCGCCGCCCAGGCGACGGCAAGGTCCGGCTGGAAGGCGACATAGGCGCTCGATGCGCCCTGAAGTGCGCCGCGCCAGGTCGACCTGTCCTCCCAGTCGAAGGGACGGGCGCTGGAGCGTGATGCCGCGCGGACGGTCAGGCCGCGCGCTTCCAGACGCCTGATGATGCGGCCGCCGGTCTTTCCCGATCCACCGACGAGGACGATTTCGGAAGTCTGCATGTCAAAACTCCTTCCAAATGTTGCAAACAAGAGAAACTCTCTCATTTGCAAAATGAGATAATCTCTCTTATTTTGTTTGTCAACGTGGAAAAGGAGAGATCATGTCGGAACAGCCGGTCGCAACGCGCAGGCGCCAGCAGGAGTCTACCGGCCAGCCGCGCCGCATCCCCAGCCAGCAGCGCGGCCGCGAGCGCTTCGAAAAGATCCTCGCGGTTGCCTCGCAGCTGATCGAAAGCCATGGCAGCGACGGTTTGAAGATGAGCGAGATCGTCGAAAAGGCCRGTCTTTCCTTCGGCGCCCTCTACCAATATTTCCCCGACAAGACCTCGATCATCCGCACATTGGCCGAGCGCTTCAACGAGCAGGGCAGGCGGTGCGTCGAAGAGGAACTGGCGAAGGTGACCGACGCTGCGGCCCTGGAGCGCGCGCTCGCCAATATCGCTGATGAATATTATGCCTTCTTCCGCCGTGAGCCCGTCATGCGCGACATCTGGCATGCGACCCATACCGACAAGCTGCTGCAGCAGGTCGATGCCCAGGACATGGAATTTCATGCCCAGGCATTTCTCGCCGTGCTGATCCGTCTATGGCCGGATCGCGACCGCAAGGAGCTGTTGGCGATCGCGCGTCTGACGATGCAGCTGCTTGCCGCCGGCGTACGTTATGCCGTTTCGCTGGATGCGGAGGAGGGCGCTCAGGCGATTGCCCTGTTCAAGAAGATGCAGATCGCCGATATCGGCCGTCTGCTGCTGTCATGAGCGCGCCTTTCGTCTGGAAACGTCGGGCTCTTGCTGCTATTCCCGCAAGGATCCAAGCCGAAGGAGAGCCGCATGATCCAGACCACATTTCCCGACCGCGCCGTGATGGCCGAATTGTTGGCCAAGATGCTCTGGGAGATCAAGGCGGTGCATTTCAATGCCGCTCAGCCCTATAAACTCTCCTCCGGCATGGCGAGCCCGGTCTATATCGATTGCCGCAAGCTGCTCTCCTTTCCGCGCATCCGCTCGACGGTGATGGATTTCGCCGCCAGCACCCTGCTGCGCGATGCCGGTTTCGAGCAGTTCGATTGCATCGCCGGCGGCGAGACCGCCGGCATCCCCTTCGCCGCCCTGCTGGCAGATCGTCTCGGCCTGCCGATGATCTATGTCCGCAAGCAGCCGAAGGGCCATGGCCGCAATGCCCAGATCGAAGGCAATATGCCGGAAGGCTCGCGCGTGCTCGTCATCGAAGACCTGACGACAGCAGGCGGCAGCATGTTCAAGTTCATCGATGCGGTCCGTGCCGCCGGCGGCGTCGTCGATCATGGCATCGCGCTGTTCTTCTACGGCATATTCGGTGAACAGCGCTTTGCCGACGGCAAGGTCAGGCTGCATCACATCGCCACCTGGCGGAATGTTCTGGCCGTCGCCAAGGAGCAGAAGCTCTTCGACGACAAGACGCTGTCGGAAGTCGAGGCCTTCCTCGATGCGCCGCTGGCCTGGTCGGGAAGGAATGGTGGGGTTAGTGAGCTTTCGCTCTAGCCAGTTGACAAAAGCTCGCTTAATCGGTTGATGAACGTATAGATGCTGTTGGGAGGAATACGATGATTTTGTGCTGCGGCGAAGCCTTGATCGACATGCTGCCGAGGGACACGACCCTGGGCGAAAAGGGCTTCGCGCCCTATGCCGGCGGCGCTATCTTCAACACCGCAATCGCGCTCGGCCGCCTCGGCATCCCCACGGCCTTCTTCACCGGCATCGCCGATGACATGATGGGCGAAATCCTGCTGGAGACGCTGAAGGCGAGCAATGTCGATTACAGCCCATGCGCCATTACGCCGCGTCCTTCGACCATCGCCTTCGTCAAGCTGGTCAACGGCCAGGCGACCTATGCCTTCTACGACGAGGGTACGGCCGGCCGCATGATCACCACGGCCGACCTGCCTGTTCTCGGCTATGATTGCGAGGCGCTGCATTTCGGCGCAATCAGCCTGATCCCGAGCCCATGCGGCGAAACCTACGAGGCGCTTCTCGACCGCGAAGCCGCAAGCCGCGTCATCTCGCTCGATCCGAATATTCGTCCGGGTTTCATCAAGGACAAGCCGTCGCATATGGCCCGCATCAAGCGCATGGCCGGCAAGTCCGACATTGTCAAATTCTCCGACGAGGACCTCGAATGGTTCGGCCTGCAGGGAGACCATGATGCGCTCGCCGCCCACTGGCTGAACCACGGCGCCAAGCTCGTCGTCATCACCAAGGGCGCAGAAGGCGCCTCCGGTTATACCAAGGAGCGCAAGGTGACGGTCCCGAGCGAACGGGTCACCGTCGTCGACACGGTCGGCGCCGGCGATACTTTCGATGCCGGCATCCTGGCGTCGCTGAAGATGGATAATCTGCTGACCAAGGCGCAAGTCGCCTCGCTCGACGAAAAGGCGCTGCGCAACGCCCTGACCCTCGGCGCCAAAGCCGCCGCCGTCACCGTCTCCCGCGCCGGCGCCAACCCGCCCTGGGCACGCGAGATTGGGCTTTAGGGCTCAAGCCCAGCTTCGCCCCTCATCCGCCTGCCGGCACCAACCGGGGTCGAGCCACGTGTCTCGCCCCGTCCTTCGGACCCCCGTAAACGGGGCGAAGGGACAATGCCGCGGCCTCTCGATTCCCATTGACGTCTCGCGTGGCACGTCCCCTCTCCCCGCGCGCGGGAAGAGGGTTAGGTGAGGGGCAAATCTTGAACGGTTACTTCGCAAGCTTCGCCAGCGCCGCAACCAGGCCCTGCGTCGACGAATCATGCGATGCGGCACTCTCCTTGCCTTCGACGACAGGCAGCAGGCCCGTCGCCAGTTCCTTGCCGAGCTCGACGCCCCACTGGTCGAAGGAATTGATGYGAAAGAGCACGCCTTCGACGAAGACGCGGTGTTCGTAGAGCGCGATCAGGCGGCCGAGCGCGTAAGGGGTCAGCTTGTCGTAGACGAAGGTGATCGACGGCCGGTTGCCGTTGAAGACGCGGTGCGGCGCGATGAAATCTGCCTTTTTGTCGTCCATGCCCTTGTCGGTCAGCTGCTTCTTGGCTTCTTCGAAACTGCGTCCCTTCATCAGCGCTTCCGACTGGGCGAGAACGTTGGAGATCAGCAGCTGGTGCTGGTGGCGCAGCTCCGGCTCGAAGGCGTTGGCGGCGATCATGAATTCGGCCGGGATGATGCTCGTGCCCTGATGGATGAGCTGATAGAAGGCGTGCTGGCCGTTGGTGCCGGGCTCGCCCCAGACGACAGGGCCGGAATTGCCCTCGACCGGCGTGCCGTCAATGGTGACGCCCTTGCCGTTCGATTCCATGTCGAGCTGCTGCAGATAGGCCGGGAAACGCGACAGGCGCTGGTCGTAGGGCAGGATGGCGCGGGTGGGGTAGCCCAGCACATTGCGATGGTAGAAGCCGATCAGGCCGAGCAGCATCGGCAGGTTCTCGGTAATCGGCGCCTTACGGAAATGATTGTCGACGGCATGCGCGCCGTCGAGGAACTTGCCGAAATTCTCCGGGCCGACGGCGATCATCAGCGGCAGGCCGATCGCCGACCAGATCGAGTAGCGGCCGCCGACCCAGTCCCAGAAGCCGAAGACGCGGCCGCTGTCGATGCCGAAGGCGGCGACCTTGTCGAGTGCCGTCGAGACGGCGGCGAAGTGGTGCTGCACGGCCGCTTCGCCGAGCGCCTTGGCGATGAAGTTGCGCGCCGTCTGCGCATTGGTCATCGTCTCCACCGTCGTGAAGGTCTTCGAGGCAACGATGAACAGCGTCGTTTCCGGCTGCACCAGCTTCAGGATGTCGGCGATATGGGCGCCGTCGATATTGGAGACGAAATGCGCGCGCGGACCGTCATGGAAGGGGGCAAGCGCCAGCGTCGCCATGACAGGGCCGAGATCCGAGCCGCCGATGCCGATATTGACGACATCGGTGATCGCCTTGCCGGTGGCGCCCTTCAGCGTGCCGGAGCGGACGTCGTCGGCAAACTTGCCCATGGCGGCAAGCACCGCATTGACGTCGGGCATGACGTCCTTGCCGTCGACCAGAACCGGTGTGTTGGAGCGGTTGCGCAGCGCGGTGTGCAGAACGGCGCGGTCCTCGGTGAAATTGATCGCCTTGCCGGAGAACATTTCCTCGCGCTTCTTCTCGACGCCGCCGTCTTCGGCGAGCTTCACCAAGAGCTTGAGGATGTCGTCATTCACCGCCGTCTTGGAAAAATCCATCAACAGGTCGTCAAGCGAGACGGAAAAGCGCGAAAAGCGCTGCGAATCGGCGGCGAAGGCGGCACGGATATCGGTCGCCTTGGTGGCATCAGCGGTGCTTTTCAGCTGTTCGACGATGGCGTTCATGGGAGGCTCCTTTGGAGGCGGAAAGGTTGCGGAAACTATTCGCTTTATCACTCGCAAATCAAGTTCAGCCACCTGCCGAAATGGAAAAAAGCCACCCGCGGCAGGCGGATGGCTTTAATTTCATTACAGCGCCGCGCGTCCGAAAGACGCGCAAAGGACGCTGTAACACTTTAAATTCGTCAAATTCAGCCGCGCAGGTCCTTGCGCAGGATCTTACCAACAGGCGACTTCGGCAGCTCGGTGCGGAACTCGATGAAGCGCGGCCGCTTGTAGTTGGTGAGGTTGGCGATGCAGTGGGCTTTGACCTCGGCTTCCGTCAGGTTCGGATCCTTCCTGACCACGAACAGTTTTACCGCCTCGCCCGAATGTCCGTCCGGCACGCCAATGGCTGCGGCCTCGAGGATGCCGGCATGCATGGCGGCGACTTCCTCGATCTCGTTCGGATAGACGTTGAAGCCGGAGACGAGGATCATGTCCTTCTTGCGGTCGACGATCTTGGTGTAGCCGCGGTCGTCCATGAAGCCCATGTCACCCGAGCGGAAGTAGCCGTCATCGGTCATCACCCGCGCCGTTTCCTCAGGCTTCTGCCAGTAGCCGGCCATCACCTGCGGTCCGCGAATGCAGATCTCGCCGACGTCGCCGAGCGGCAGCGAATTGCCGACCTCGTCGCGGATATCGAGGTCGGTGGAGGGAAGCGGCAGGCCGATCGTGCCGGTGAACTCAGCCGAATCGAAGCGGTTGGCGGTGGCAACCGGCGATGTCTCGGAAAGGCCGTAGCCCTCTGTGACTGCCGTGCCTGTCATCTTCAGCCAGCGGTCGGCGACCGGGCGCTGCACAGCCATGCCGCCGCCGAGCGACATGATCAGCGAGGAGAAGTCGAGCTTGGCGAAATCCGCATTGTTCATCAGCGCATTGAACAGCGTGTTGAGGCCGGGGAAGATATGGACCTTCGACTTTTCGAATTCCTTGACGAGACCGGGAATGTCGCGCGGATTGGCGATCAGGATATTGTGGGCGCCGAGCGACATGCCCATCAGCGAATTCACCGTCAGCGCGAAGATGTGGTAGAGCGGCAGGGCGCAGAGGAAATTCAGCACCTCCGGCTCTTTCTTGCGCTCGAAGGCGGATCGAAGCCAGAGCGAAAGCTGCACCTTGTTGGCGAGCAGGTTCTGATGCGTCAGCACCGCGCCCTTGGCAACGCCCGTCGTGCCGCCGGTATATTGCAGGAAGGCGATGTCGCTGCCTGTCAGCGTGACCGGCTGGAGCTTTTTTCCGGCACCTTCGCGGAGCACCTGGCCGAAGCTCTTGTGCTGAGGGATCGACCAGGAGGGAACGAGCTTCTTCACCTTGCGCACGACGAAATTGACGATCAGCCCCTTCGGCCCGAGCATTTCCCCGAGCGAGGTGACGACGACATGGCGAAGGTCGGTCTTGTTGAGAACCTGCTCCACCGTGCGGGCGAAATTCTCCAGCACGAAGATCGCCTTGGCGCCGGAATCCTTCAACTGGTGTTCGAGTTCGCGCGGCGTATAGAGCGGGTTGACGTTCACGACGACGAGGCCGGCGCGCAGGATGGCATAGGTGGCGATCGGGTTCTGCAGCACGTTCGGCATCATCACGGCGACGCGGTCGCCCTTCTGAAGGCCGGTGCTCTGCAGCCAGGCGGCGACCTTGCGCGTCTGGCTCTCCAGTTCGCGGTAGCGCATCCCCTTGCCCATGCTGGAAAAGGCGGTCCGGTCGGCGTAACGGGCGCAGGATTTTTCCAGCAGTTCGGCAAGCGAGGCATATTCCAGCGGCGGAATCTCTGCCGGAACAATATCGGGATAGGCGGCAAGCCAGGGCTTGTCCGGCCTGGCGCCGTTTGGATGGACGGAAATGCTGTTCATCTGTCTCTCTCCCCTGCGGCCGCCGCGCCGACATCATTCGGCAGATAACCGGAAAGATCCTCCATCTTCCAGTCCGGCAGCTTATGCGATTGCCTGAATGGTTCAAGCCGAATGAAGCTATACTAACCTTGACGTAAACGTCAACATTCCGCCCGCGCACGATCATGGAAAGGATGGGGAACTTTGAGTCCGCCATGACGTTGATCTTGCATACTCACCATGAGGAAACACCAAAAGGAGGTGCACAATGTTGAACCAGGATACTGACGCCACCCGCCGTGACCCGAATGTCAAGGTCACGCACTCGCTGATCGCCAGCGACCGCGTCGAAGGCACCCGTGTCTATGGGCCCGATGGCAGGCATATCGGCTCGATCGAACGGCTGATCATCGGAAAGCTCGACGGCCGTGTCGCCTATGCCGTGTTGAGCTTCGGCGGCTTCCTGGGCATCGGTCACGACCATTATCCGCTTCCCTGGGAAAAGCTGAACTACGACACCCAGCTGGATGGCTATCGCATCGACCTGACCAAGGAGCAGATCGAAGGCGCCCCGAGCTATTCGGACGATGACGACACCTGGTACAACGACAATGGCCGCCGGGTCTATGATTACTACGGCGTGCCGCCTTACTGGATGTAACGTCGTCCGATAGGCCGAGCTGGAAGGGCCCCGCGGATGCGGGGCCTTTTTAGTGTTTGGCGACGAGATCGTTGGCCGATCGGAGCACGGTGCCGATGGTAATGTCATCGGCCCTGATCGWCTTTGCCGTCTTAACCGCAAAGACATGGCTCTCGCCCGGCAGCAGCGTCACCAGCATCGAATCGACAACGGCATCCGGATGCAGCCGATCCGCCATCAGGCAGAGATCCTTGAGGAAGTTTTGCGCCGTCACCTTGACCTCATACCCACCGTCGATCCCGACGACATCGACCGTCAGCCGCGGTGCCGGCAGGGCAAGCTCGATATCCTCGACGAAATAATGGAAGGCCCGCCGGTCGAGCATCTGCACGACGATGAGCTCGTCCTTCGGTAAGCCGGGGGTGACGATAGCCTCGGGCAGCGGGAATTCCTTTGCCTCGAAACGATCGCAGAGCAGGCGCCAGAATTCGAATTCGGCCAGCACGGTGCCGTCGAGCGTCACGCGTTTGCCGCTGATCTTCGCCCGCCAGAACARCGTCCGTTCATTGACGGCCACCGCCGCAAGTCCGCCGCCGCGCGGCTGGATCGTCAGCAGGCGCGGATCATAGGCTGCCTTCAGCGCATACCAGAGCGGCTTGCGGCGTCCGGCCGAATCGAGCGCGGCCCATGAGGTCACCGGCCAGCAATCGTTGAACTGCCAGACCACCGCACCCTTGCAGATATTCCGATGCGAGCGCATGTGCTCGACGCCGAAGCGGATGGCGCGCGCCTGGTTGAGCTGGGTGGCGAAGTGCCAGTCATCCATTGTCCGCGGCTCCGGCAAATGGCCGGACAGGCCGCAGATCAGCTTGTCATTGCCTTGGGTGGCCTTCTGATGGTGGAAGACGCCGTTCGATTGCGGCGTCAGCGGCGCGTCGTGCACGCTTTCTTCGATCGTTGCCCAGGCCGGAGGCGCTTGCCAGCCGAATTCGGAGCAGAAGCGCGGGATATAATTGCGGTAGACCTCGTAGCCGACATCGTTCCACACGTCCCAAATATGTTTGCAGCCATGTGCGTCGGCATTGGGTTCGATCTCCATCGAGCCGGAATAGGGGCTGCCGGGATAATAGGGCCGGTCCGGATCGAGTTCGACGCAGAGTTTCGGCAGCAGGTCGAGATAATAACCGAGGCCCCAGCTTTCGCCCGCCTTGATGATCGGCCGCCAGCCCCATTCGTCGAAGCCCCAGATGTTCTCGTTATTGCCGTTCCAGAGGACCAGCGAGGCATGCGGCATCAGCCGCACGACATTGTCGCGCACCTCCGCCTCGACCTCGTTTCTGAGCGGCTCCTCCTCCGGATAGGCGGCGCAGGCAAAGAGGAAATCCTGCCAGACCAGCATGCCGGCGCGGTCGCAGGCCTCATAGAATTCGTCGGCCTCGAAAATGCCGCCGCCCCAGACGCGCAGCATGTGGATATTGGCGGCCTTTGCCTCCTCGATCCGAGCGGCATAACGCTCAGCCGTCACCCGCGGGGGAAAACAATCGTCCGGAATCCAGTTCGCCCCGCAGATGAAAAGCGGCACGTCGTTGATGACGAAGGTAAAGGCCGAGCCGTGCTCGTCGGCCGAGGTGTCGAGCCGCAGTGAGCGGAATCCGAGTTCGCGCTCATGAGCGTCGAGCAGATCGTCGCTCCCGTCGCCGATCAGCCGGAGAGTCAGGGGATAAAGTGGCTGCGCGCCGAGATGGTGCGGCCACCAGAGCTGCGGCGAGGGGAGGGTAAGCTCGAAGGCGATCTCGTCTTCGTCAGCGGCAATCGCCAGCGTTTTGGTTACGCCGCCGATTTCGGCGACAAGCCTCAACGGCGTTGTGCCGCCATGCCGCGCCAGCCTGGCATGCACTTTTACCAGCCCATCGCCGCCGGCAAGTGTCGCCGACACCCGCGTTTCGTCAAGCCGCGCCCGGTCCCAGCTTTCCAGCCGGACGGGCTTCCAGACGCCGGCCGTCACCAGCGTCGGCCCCCAGTCCCAGCCGAAATTGCAGGCCATCTTGCGCATCAGATTGCCCGGTCCCGGATAGTTGTTGGGACGGTAGCCGTAATGTTTTTCCATCTCCGCACCATAGGCGTAAGCCGAGCGGAAGGTGACGGTGAGTTCGTTCTGGCCAGCCTTCAGCAGCCGGGAAACATCGAAACGATAGGTGCGGTGCATGTTGAAGGTGCGGCCGATCTCTTCGCCGTTGAGGGATATCACCGCGATCGTATCGAGCCCGTCGAAGACGAGCTCCTGCACCCTGCCATCGTCAGGCATCGCCTCGAACGTGCAGCGATAGGTCCAGTCGGTCTTGCCGATCCAGTCACTGCTGATTTCGTTCACGTCGATATAGGGATCGGGGATCAGCCGGTTGGCGATCAGGTCGAGATGCACGCAGCCCGGCACCGTTCCGGGGATTGCGGCGGGCAGTCTGGATCTTCCTGTATCGTTACAGGAGAGCGTCCAGCCGGAATTGAGCTCGGTCTTCTCGATCATGGGCGGGCTCCTAGTTCATGCCGCTCGAAGCTGTGGGATTATCGGGAGATTGGATGTGTGCCGCCGCAATCCGGCTCGGCACGATGCGTCAGAGAAACCGGCCGTGGCGCTGCAGCACCTCGATCTTGTAGCCATCGGGATCGCTGATGAAGAAGAACAGGCCGAAGAGCTTGCCGTCGCGGTTGAGCTCTACCAGTTCACCCGGATTGAGCCCGAGCTTCGACAGCCGCTCCCGCTCGACCGCCACCTCCTCGACCGAGACGGCGAGATGGCCATAGGCATTGCCGAGGTCATAGGGCGCGGTCCGGCCCTTGTTGACGGTCAGTTCCAGCTCGAAGCCGGTCTCGGCATTGCTCATATAGATCAGCGTGAAGGTTTCGAAATCGACGCGGTCGGCCACCGAAAGGCCGAAGGCCCTCTCGTAGAATTCGACGGAGCGCGCCTCATCGAGAACGCGGATCATGGAGTGGATCATCTTCGCCAATTCTGCCTCCCATTGCACTACAGCGCCGCGCGTCTTTTTAGACGCGCAAAGGACGCTGTAGCACTTTGAATTGCTGCATAATTCCTTAAATCGGAATCGATTTAAGGAATTATGCAGTAGTCACGGCAGTCTTGGTACTCGTCCTCCTACGCCGCGCGCAAGCCGATTCTTCGGGTGATCGCCGCTTCGACCATACCCATGGCGTCATAGATCAGCACCGCCATCAGGCCGACGATCAGGCCGCCCTGCAGGATGAAGGCGGTATTGTCGGAAATCAACCCGGCGATGATGACCTCGCCGAGGCCCTTGGCCGCAACCGTCGAGCCGATCGTCGCCGTGCCGATATTGATGACGGTCGCCACCTTCAGCCCTTCGAGGATCAGCGGCAGGGCCAGCGGCAGCTCGACCCGCAATAGCCGCTGCGTGCCGTTCATGCCCATGCCGTCGGCGGCATCGAGAACTTGCGGCGAAACCTGCTTCAAGCCGGCGACGGTGTTTTCGAAGATCGGCAGCAGGCCGTAGAGAAAGAGCGCGATCAGCGTCGGCATGGCGCCGAAGCCGGTGGCGGGAACCGCGAGCGCCAGCACCGCGACCGGCGGAAAGGTCTGCCCCGCATTGGCGATGGCGCGCGACAGCGGCAGGAAGTCAGCACCGCTTTCCCGCGTCACGAAGATGCCGCCGACAACGGCAAGCACGGCGCTGCAGACAATCGATCCGATCACCAGCTGCAGATGCCCGGCGGCCAGCGAGGCAAGGCTGTTCTGCGTATAGACGGCAGGCGCATTGTTGCTGGTCAGCGGCACCAGCAGGAAGGAAAGCCACTCCGTCCTGAACAGCAGGATGAGCAGCAAAGCCAGCGCCGCCAGGCGGAAGAGATTGGCGACGACGAGCTTCATGCCTTGCGGCCCAGTTCGAGAAGCCGCGTCATCGAGATCGAGCCAACCGGCGCCTTTTCGCCGTCCTGCACGGCCGCCTCGTCGACCCCCTGCCAGATCATTTCGGCCAGCGCATCACGCAGGCTGAGCGACTGCGGCAGGGCATAGGCGAGACCGTTCTTGGCCGGCTCCATGCTCTCCTTCAGCGGCAGCAGCGACATCAGCTTCAAGGCCCGGTCGGACGTGCCGGTCAATTGCTGCACGAAGGGATCGGCGGGTTCGGTGAGGATCTTTTCCGGCGTCGAGCATTGCAGCAACCTGCCCTGGCTCATCACTGCAATCTGGTTGCCGAGATGGAAGGCCTCGTCCATGTCGTGGGTGACGAGAATAACTGTCGTACCGAACTGTTTCTGGATCGCCAGCAGGTCGTCCTGCGCCTTGCCGCGGATGACGGGATCGAGCGCGCCGAAGGGTTCGTCCATCAACAGCAGTTCCGGCTCGGCCGCCAGCGCCCGGGCCACACCGACGCGCTGCTGTTGGCCGCCCGAGAGCTGGTGCGGATATTTGTCGGCAAAGGTTGCCGGATCGAGGTTGAAAAGCCCGAGCAGTTCTTCGACGCGTTTGGCGATGCGGGCGGAATCCCAATCGAGAAGCTGCGGCACGGTGGCGATATTCTGCGCCACCGTCCGGTGCGGAAACAGGCCGTGTCCCTGGATGGCATAGCCGATCTTGCGGCGAAGCTCCGTCACTGGAACGTCCATCACATTCTGTCCGCCGACTGATATTTCGCCTTCGGTGATCGGCACCAGTCGGTTGATCATCCGCATCAGCGTCGATTTGCCCGAGCCCGACGTGCCGACGATGACGGTGATCTCACCCTTCTCGACGCTCATCGAGACGTTGTCGACGACGGTGGCCGGGCCGTAGCGCTTGGTGACGTTCCTGATCTCGATCATGGTCATGCGGCGGTTCCCCGGATGCTGTCGATGACCGCATCGAGGATGACGGCCGATGAGAAGGCGAAGAAGACGGTCGGCACGGCGCCGAGCAGGACGAGATCCATGGCCGTCTGGCCGAGCCCCTGGAAGATGAAGATGCCGAAGCCGCCGCCGCCGATCAGCGCGGCGATCGTCACCATGCCGATCGCCTGCACCAGTACGATGCGGATGCCGGTGAGGATGACGGGAAAGGCGAGCGGCATGTCGATGCCGGTCAGAATCTGCAAGCGCGTCAGCCCCATGCCGGCCGCAGCATCGCGCACCGAGGGGTCGACGCCCTGAAGGCCGACGACGGTGTTGGCGACGATCGGCAGCAGCGAATAGAGCACCAGCGCAATCAAGGCAGGCGCCGTGCCGATGCCGCGGATGCCGATCGCGGCGGCGAGCGGCACATGGGTGGCGAGATAGCCGAGCGGCAGCATCAATAGGCCGAAGAGTGCCAGGCTCGGGATCGTCTGGATGAGGCTCAGCCCCTGCAGCACGATGGCCCGCAGCTTCGGCACCCAGAAGCAGAGGATGCCAAGCGGCAGGCCGAGAATAATGGCGATGGCAAGCGAGCCGAACGCCAGCAGCAGATGCGAGAGCGCTTCGGTCTCGAATTGCGGGGCCCGCGTCGAGAATTCCTTCATGATCGAAAGGCTGTCGAGCAGGCCGGAGGAGAGCGAGATGAAGAGCAGCGCCGTATAGGCTGCAAGGGCTGCCACCCGCATCCATGGCGCCAGCCGGATTTTGACAAGCGCATCAGATATGACGAGCCCGATCACCGCAAACAGCGCCCAGAAGCCGCCGCCGGGCGTCATGCGCGCCACTGTGCTGCCGGGGGGCGTTGCCGCCGTCGAGACGAGGCCGATCGCAACGATCAGCGCCGCAAGGCAGAGTGTGGCGATGACAAGCCGCGCGATCGCATTGGTGAGGAACAGCGTGGCGAAGGCGGTGAGAAGGAGAAGCACGGTCAGGATGACGATGGAAGGCTGGGGAAGAAGCTGCATCAGCAGCATCGGCTTGCCGGCGGCGATGCGGTTCGCCTTCACGTAGATGAAGGGCATCAGTGCAGTCGCCGCGATGCCGCCGGCCACCAGAACCACGCCGAGCCGGTCCAGCTTGCGGACCGCTAAGGTTTCTTCCATCAAATCAACCCTGTCTGGCCAACATCAGCCCACCCTATCAGCAAAGGGGGCTCCGCCCGCAATCGGGCGGAGCGAGCGATGATTACTTCAGGAAGCCCTTTTCCTTGAGATAGGCTTCGGCGACGGATTTTGCCGGCTCGCCGTCGACCTGGATCTTGGCGTTGAGCTTACGCAACTCGTCGGCGGTCAGGCTCTTGAAGATCGGCGAGAGCACTTCCTCGATCTTCGGATTGGCCTTCAACACCTCTTCGCGGATGATCGGCGTCGGGGCATAGACCTGCTGGACGTTCTTGTCGTCTTCGAGAACGGTGAGTTCAGCCGCTTCGATGGCGCCGTCGGTGCCGTAGACCATGGCGGTGTTGACGCCGTTCGTCTGGTCGGCGGCCGCCTTGATCGTCGCCGCCGTGTCGCCGCCGGAGAGAACGACCATCTGGTCGGGCTTCAACTGGAAGCCGTAGGTCGTCTGGAAGGCGGGGAGCGCGCCGGCCGAATTGACGAATTCGGCCGAGGCGGCAAGCTTGGCGGCACCGCCGCCGGCAACCCATTTGCCGAAGTCCGTAAGGCTCTTCAGCTTGTTCGGGCCGGCAACATCGCTGCGCACGGCGAGCGCCCAGGTGTTGTTGGCGGGCGACGGCGTCAGCCAAACGATCTTGTTGGCGTCGTAATCGAGCTTCTTCGCCAGCTCATAGCCTTGGTCGATGTTCTTCCAGGCGGCGTCATCGGCCTTGTTGAAGAAGAAGCCAGCATTGCCGGTGTATTCGGGATAGATGTCGATTTCGCCGGCGGTGATCGCCTTGCGCACGACGGGTGTTGCGCCAAGCGCGATGCGGTCCTGCGTCTTGATGCCGTTCGCTTCGAGAGCGAGCGCAATGACGTTGCCGAGCAGCGTGCCTTCGGTGTCGATCTTCGACGAAACGACGACGTCGGCGGCATGGGCCGCACCCACCGCGAAGGCGGAGAGCGAGACGGCAAGTGCGAGTTTCTTCAGCATGGAAAGTCCCCTTTTTCAAAACCATTGAATGTGGCCCAAGCCTCGGGCGGGAGGCCTGCGCATAGGAAATCCGCCGGCGAAGGCGACCAAGCCGCCATCATGCCGGAATTGCGTGCGTCATGGAAATAGCGTTCATGCCCGAAAAATCGATGCAAGCCCCCTCCAGTATTTGCGGTCGCAGCACGATTATGGCGGCGAATGCGGCTCCGCGCGCGGAAACGCATTCCCTTTTCCAAGGCCGGCGCGATTTGTTTTTGTTCCCTTGCGTGTTTCCACGATATTCCCCGGCTCTTTCGCGGTTTCCCGCCGCCCGGTTTTTTTATGACGGGAACGATAGCCCGCCTCTCCGGAGGCAGGGATATCTTTTTTCATGAACACATCATATCGTCCGGTTTTTCCAGCGCTTTCCGGAGGTGGCCGTTTGCATCTTGGTGCCCTGTTCATCGCAAGCCATGTTCTGACCTCCGGTTCGGTCCGCGAGACCGCGCGGCGCTTCCAGCTGTCGCCCTCCACCGTCTCGACGGCAATCCATAATCTCGAGACCGAACTGGCGATGAAGCTGACGGAACGCGCTTCCGGCGAGTTGGCGACGCTGATTGCGAGCGGCAGGGTGCTGGAAGGCCTGGAGCCGATCATGGCTGCAATCGCTGAACTCGGCCAATGGGCCGGTCACGACGGCGCCGCCGCCGGGATCGACGAGGCCTGGGCATCCCGCATTCCCGTCAAGATCGTCACGATGGAGCGTTTTCTCGAAGTTGCCGACCAGGGCAGCATCAACCGGGCCGCCCGCCGCCTCCGCCTCGGTCAGCCGCAGCTTTCGCTTCAGCTTGCCAATCTTGAGAAATTTTTACGCCATCGCCTGTTCGAGCGGCAGGCGCAGGGCTCGGTGCTGACGGAAGAGGGCAGGCGCGCCTACCAGATCTTCATGGCGATCAGCCAGGCGTGGAACGATCTCAAATCGTCGGCCGACGAGCGTTATCGGCGCACCGCCCGGTCGCTGCGCATCGGCTCGATCATCCCGACCGGCTCGGAAAGCTGGGTGGCGCGCTGCCTGGGCACGCTGGTCTCGGAATGGAATGCACGCCGCAACAACAATGCGATCTCGCTGGTCTCGATGACCGCCGACGATCTGCGCGAGGCGCTGAAGAGCGGCCGCATCGATGTTGCGATTCTGGATTCGGTCTTCGGGCTGGAAAACTTCCGCCATCGCGAATTGCTGCAGACCGACATGGTGGTGATCGCGCCGCCGGATAGTACCGAGACCAGCGTCGCCGATCTCGTTGCCGGCCACCCGATCTGCATGCCGAGCCCGCGCACCGGCCTCGGTCATGCGGCCATGGCCTTCAGCTACGAGCGTGCGCCCAACTGGCGCCTGCGCGGCCAGGATATCACCGCGGCGGATTCGCTGCCGGTCATCGTCGACCTCGTCGCCAATCACGGTTACGTCTCTTTCCTCGGCCGCGTCAGCGCCATGCCGATTGCCGACAAGGTGCGCATCGTCGATCTCGACGAGCATCTGCCGATGTCCTATCACGTCGCCTTCAATCATCGAAAAGCCGCCGCCGATGCCTGCACAGTCATCATCGAGGTGGCGGCGAGAATTACATCGGAATCCGTGGCGCGCACCAAAAGGCCGACGGACGCCGGAGCCAGGGAGACTGCAACGTGACAATCTTGCTCGAAGTGTGCGTGGACAGCGCCGAAGGCCTTGCCGCCGCGATTGAAGGCGGCGCCGGGCGCATCGAGCTCTGCTCGGCGCTGGAGCTCGGCGGCCTGACGCCGCTGCCGAGCCTGATGAAGATCGCCGCGCGGGCGCCCATTCCGGTCTACGCGATGATCCGCCCTCACGCCGGACCTTTCATCTTCGACGCGGCAGACGAGGAAGCGATGATGATCGATATCGATGCCGTGCGCGCCGCTGGCCTTGCCGGCGTCGTCATCGGCGCCAACCGGCCGGATGGTACGCTCGACATGCCGTTGATTCACCGTTTGAAGGCGCATGCCGCCGGCCTCGGCTCGACGCTGCATCGCGCTTTCGATCTGGTGCCGGATGCCGATCAGGCGCTGGAGCAGGCGGTCGAGCTCGGCTGCGAACGCATCTTGACCTCCGGCTGCGCCCTGAAGGCCACCGACGGCCTCGACACGCTGAAGCGCATTTCGGCAAAGGCGGCCGGCCGGATCGCCATCATGCCCGGCAGCGGCATCCGCCCGGCAAATGTCGGCGAGATCCTGCAGGCGACCGGCGCCCGCGAGGTCCACGGTTCCTGCAGTTCGCCGGTCGAAAGCGCCGATCCACGCGCGGTCGCCTTCGGCTTCGAGGCGAAAAGCACGAACAAGACCGATGTCGCCGTTGTCAGGCAGATGCGCAGGGCGATTGAGGCGGTGGCAGGATAACGGAGCGTGAGGACAAGGGAGCATTCGTTTGTCGATGCACCCGTCATCCTCGACCTTGAGCCGAGGATCCATGCCTTGCTGGTGACGGAGGCCAACATGGATCCTCGGGTCGAGCCCGAGGATGACGGAGTGTGTGGGAAACTACGCAGCAGGTACCGCGAACATGACAAGATAGGCGCCTAACGCCGTAGGACTTTTCCGGCGCTGCCTAGCCGCCAATACTGATGACAGCCTTGATCACCCATTCTTCTCATGCGCTCATCACTCGCGGTCGTGCACGACGCCCATGATCTCACCCCTGCGGGAGACACTCACGAGGAGATCGTCCCCGTCTCGCCATGCTCTGATCAGATATCGTTCACCCACGTCCCTCACATCTCTGACGCGATAACCACGCCGTTCGAGGAGGCGAACCGCATCGTCTGGCCCGAAATTGTCCCGACCCGAACGCCATCCGCTTCGCTGGTCGTGGTGGCGATTCCATCGCTGCAGAAAATCCGTTTCCGTCTGGTTATCGTCAGGATCAGCATAGAATTCCGATCCCTGGCCTTCCTGGATGACCACCTGCGCACGGGCAGGCACCACAAGCGGCATTGTCAGCGCAATAGCCATTGCCAAGGAAGCAATTCGCATTTTCATCGCCCGACCCTTTCCATCACTCAATTGATGAACATCTGCCGAGTATCCGGCGGGCCTCACTTATGGACACTTCCGTTTTCTTCTGTGTGCTTTTTGATTGAGAAATGTTGCGCGAAATCGCGGGCGCCGGTCTGAGTCGGAACCGCGTTGTTTCCGGGCGCATCCATCAGAACGTCTTGTGGAAAGACCAAGGGCCAACGGCTCCCGGCGGGATTTGCCGGAAGCGTTCAAGGCAATCGCTATGCGACTTCGTACCTTGGGATTGCCCTAGGCACCGATGCGGATCACCGCCTTGATCAGCCCATTCTTCTCATGCGCCCAGCGCGCCAGATCGCGCGGCGCATCGGCAAGCGTCGTGCGGTGGGTGATGAGCTTGTCCACCGGCACCAGCCCTTTGGCGATCGAATCCGCCACATGCTCGAAATCGACGCGGGTGGCGTTGCGGCTGCCGATCACCATCATCTCGCGCTTGTGGAATTCGGGATCGGAGAAGCGAATATCGTCCTTGACGACGCTGACCAGCACCAGCGCGCCGCCATGGGCGACGAAGGAGAAGGCCTTTTCCATCGAAGGGCCGTACCCCGTCGCGTCGAAGACCACGTCGAAACCGTCGCCATTGGTCTTTTCCCGTACAGCTTCCGCTGTCGCCTCGTTGGCAACGATGCCGGACGTGAAGCCGAAGCGCTCGGCTGCCATCTGCAGCCGCTCGGTGCTGGTATCGAGCAGCGTCACCTCATGGCCGGCGATGCGCGAGAAGATCGCCGCCCCGAGGCCGATCGGCCCGGCGCCGATGACGAGCGCCCGCGCTCCGGCGCCGGTCATCGATCGGCGCACCGCATGGGCGCCGATCGCCAGGAACTCGGTCGTTGCCGCCGCTTCGAGGCTTACACCTTCGGCGGCATAGAGGTTCTCGGCCGGAACCGAAATCTCCTCGCAGAAGGCGCCGTCGGTATGGACGCCGAGCACCTTGATATTGGTGCAGCAATTCGGCTTGCCCTGACGGCAGGCGATACATTGCCCGCAGGAGAGATAGGGATTGACGATGACGGGCGTGCCGACCGCCATGGCAACGCCGTCGCCCGCTTCCAGCACCGTCGCCGAGATCTCGTGCCCCATTACCCGGGGATATTCGAGGAAGGGATGTTTGCCCTCGAAGATGTGGTAGTCGGTGCCGCAGATGCCGACATGGCTGACGGCAAGCCGCACCCAGCCGGCGGCGGGAGCCGCTGGCGAAGGACGCTCGACGATATCGAGCACGCCGGGCTCCCGGCAAAGAACTGCTTTCATGACGGGTCTCGCATTCCTGAAATGGAAGAAGCCGGCTGGTTCAGGCCGGCTGTCTCTTGCTCGCCTCTTAATTGCTCTTGCGGCGGCGCAGCTGGTCGAAGAACACGATCACGATGATCAAGAGACCGGTGATGATACGCTGCCAGAAGGAGTTGACGTTCAGAAGGTTCGCGCCGTTGTTGATGGTGGCGAGAATGAACGCGCCGATCAGCGGGCCGTGCACAGAGCCGACCGCGCCGAACAGGCTGGTGCCGCCGATAACGGAGGAGGCGATCGCCTGCAGTTCCCAGCCGTCGGCCTGTGTCGCATTGCCGATGGCGATGCGCGAGGCCAGCAGCACGCCGACGAAGGCGGCGAAGGAGGCCGAGAGGATATAGGCAAGGTAGATCATGCCCTTGACGTTGACGCCGGAAAGGCGCGCCGCCTCGGCATTCGAACCGACCGCGAAGAGATAGCGGCCCCAACGGCTCAGATGCAGGAAGATGAAGGAGGGGACCGCCACCAGGATGACCATCCAGAACAGGCTCGGAATACTGAGCAAATCGGCGCGGGCGAAATTGCTGAAGCCCTCATTGGTAATGTTGATCGTCGAACCGTTGGTGATCAGCAGGCCGATGCCGCGCAGCGATGTCAGGGTTGCCAGCGTGATGATGAACGGCGGCAGGCCCATATGCACGATGCCGAAGCCATGGAAGGCGCCGATCGCCACACCCATGAGCAGCGTCAGCGCGATCGCACCCCATACCGGTACGCCCGCCTGCAGCAGCCAGGCGATGATCACGGTGCAGAAGCCGACAATGGCGCCGACCGAAAGGTCGATGCCGGCGGTGATGATGACGAAGGTTTGGCCGAGTGCGAGGATCGCCGTCATCGCGCCCTGACGCAGCAGGTTCGAGATGTTGAGCGGCGTCCAGAAGCTCGGGGTGACAACGGCGAGCACGATCCAGAGGAAGATCAGCAGGCCGATCAGCGTCAGGCCGAACAGGATGTTCATTTTCCGACGCGGCGGCGGTGCGACGATTTCTGTGGGGGTGGCAGTCATGAATTTTCTCCCTCTTATTCTTTTGGCTCAGACGCCGATCGCTTCGCTGAGCACTTGTTCATGCGTCGCCGCGTGGAAATCATGGCTCGCGACGATTTTGCCGGCGCGGAAGACGTGCAGCCGGTCGGCCAGTTCGTAGACCTCGGGCAGGTAGGAGGAGATCAGGATGATGCCCGCGCCGTCCTTCAGAAGCTTGGCGAAGAGCCGGTAGATTTCCGCCTTGGTACCGACGTCGACGCCGACGGTCGGCTCGTCAAAGATGAAGAGCCGGGCGCCGTGGCTCAGCCACTTGCCGATGACGATCTTCTGCTGGTTGCCGCCCGACATGCTGGAGGCCGGAACGCGCCGGCTCGGCGTCTTGATGCTGAGATCGCGGATCTGCTTGTCGGCATTGGCCGATTCGCGTGCGTGATTGATGACGGGGCCGTGGCTGAGGCGCCCGAACACCGGCAGGTTGATGTTGAGGCCGATCGGCAGGTTGAGGCAAAGCCCCTGGTCGCGCCGGCTTTCGGGCGCGAGCGCAATGCCGAGTTCCATGGCGGTGCGTTCGTTGCGGATATCGACACGTTTGCCCCTCCACTGGATTTCGCCGGCGCTGATCGGCTGGCGTCCGTAGAGGCCGAGCGCGAATTCGCTGCGGCCGGCGCCGATCAGCCCGTAGAGGCCGACGATCTGTCCTGCCTTGACGCTGAGCGACACGTCTTCGAAGCCCGGACCGGAGAGGCCCTTGACCTCGACGATCGTCTCGCCGATCGCAATCTCTTCCTTGTGGTAGATCTGCTCGATCGAGCGGTTGATCATCAAAGCGATCAGTTCGGCATCGTTGGTCTCGCCGATCAGCCGCGTGCCGACATGCGTGCCGTCGCGCAGCACCGAGACACGGTCGGCCAGCTCGAACACTTCCTCCATACGGTGGCTGATATAGACGATCGTGACGCCTTCGCCCTGCAGGCGGCGGATCAGCTTGAAGAGCTGCGCCGATTCCTGGCGCGTCAGATAGGCCGTGGGTTCGTCGAAGATCAGGAACTGCGTGCCGCGCATCGCCGCGCGCGCCGTCGCCACCAGCTGCTGCTGGCCGATCGTCAGCGAGCTCAACAGCGCACCGGCCGGCAGGCCGAAGCCGAGATCGTCGAGGACGGCCTGCGCCATCTTCTCCATCTGCTTCTTGCGCATCAGGCCGTAGCGGTTGACCTCGTCGCCGAGGAAAAGATTGGCGGCAACCGTCAGGTGCCGGCAGAGCACGACTTCCTGGTGGACGGCGTTGATGCCGCGGGCGATCGCCTCGTTCGGCGTCGACAGCCCCACCGGCTGGCCGCACCACAGCACTTCGCCCGCCGTGCGGGTAATGACGCCGGTCAGCAATTTGATGAGGGTGGATTTGCCGGCGCCGTTTTCCCCGACGATGGCGTGGATTTCACCGGCAAGGAAGGTCAGCGTCGCTGGCTTCAGCGCCTGCACATGACCATAATTCTTCTGCAGGCCCTTGAGTTCGAGGATAGGCGATCCGGCGGGAATTCGATTGGCTTCTTTCAGCGTCGCGCTGTCATCATGGCGATGACTGACCTCTTCCAGTCCGATCATGGACCTCTCCTCCTTGTGTCGCCTCTGCTCTCCATCCCGCACAAAACATACCACGGATGGGAAAGGCCGCGCCGGTTTTTGAAGCCGGCGCGGCCTGTCTGTTTTTGTTACTTGATCTTCGGGTTCAGTAGCGCGTCGATCTTCGGATCGGCCATGTTCGCCTTGGTGACGAGATTGGCACCGGTATCGACATTTTCCGGAACCTTCTCGCCCTTGGAGACGGCAAGCGCGGTCTTCACGCCGTCATAGCCCATGCGATAGGGGTCCTGAACGACGAGGCCGGCGATCGCGCCATCCTTGAGGAAGCCCACCGTCTTGTCGTCGCTGTCGAAGCCGATGACCTTGATCTTGTCGCCGAGCTTGTTTTCGGCRATCGCCTGGCCAACGCCCTGCGCCAGGATGAGGTTCGAGGCGAAGACGCCGACGAGGTTCGGGTTGGCCGTGATCAGGTCGGTCATCATGTTGAGGCCGGTCGTCGCCTGGCCGTCGCCATACTTGTCGGCGATGACCTTCAGGCCGGGATGCTTGGTCTTGATCTGATCCAGGAAGCCTTCGCGGCGCTGCTCTAGCGAGCCGACGCCGGGAAGATTGGTGAGGATGACGATATCGCCTTCTTCCTTGCCGGTCATCTCCTTGATGGCGGCGGCCAGACCGTCGGCGGCGATGCGGCCGCCCTGGACGTTGTCGGTCGTCAGGAACGACTTGAACGCCTTGGAGTCGGCGCCTGAGTCGATGCCGATGATCGGAACCGACTTGGCGGCTTCATCGATCGGCTTGCCGAGCGCCTTGAATTCGGTCGGCGAAATGACGACGGCGGCCGGCTTGCCGGCAACGGCGTTCTCCAGAATGCTGATCTGGCCGTTGACGTCGGATTCGGCCTGTGCGCCGAGTTCCGGCACGTTGACGCCGAGATCCTTGCCGGCCTTGCGGGCGCCGGCCAGAACGATCTGCCAGTAGAAGGACGTCGTGTCCTTGACGATGATCGGGATCGTCACGTCGGCGGCAAACGACGTTGCCGGCATCGCCGTGGCGATGACTGCGGCACCTGCAAGCGCGGTAAAGGCGCGGCGGGACAGAAGGGATTTCACGATACTCATAAGGGTTCTCCTCTCAGGGTGCGTTCTCCTCCAAATAAATCGGCCGCTGAACGCAGGCGGACGATTTTTATCGATAAAAAACATTTGCCGGGTGAAGCTAGCCGAGGCGCAATCAAATTGCAAGAGCGCCAAACCGGCTTTTTTTCTTTGGCAAACTCCCGCCAAGCAACTGATTTTATTCCAATACCACGATACCCTAAAATAGGGATCAGGCCATGTCGACCTCATCAGGATGGACTACGCCTTTTTTCAAAATCAGGTTGCCGTACAGCCGGAATTCCGTCGTCGCGACGATGTAGGTGGCCTTGCGAGCCATCGCGTAGAAAGCAAAACGCTCTACCGGCACGATGCGGAAATCGCCGGCGTGCTTGGAAACGATCTGCTGGAATTCGGTGCAGACCTCCGGCATCGCATCGGGATCGCCGACCACCTCCATCCGCCACGCCGCTTCCGGCACGAAAGTGTCGAGCGGCATATGCGTCAGGATAGCCTCGGCCATCGCAGTGGCGCTGACGCCGTCGGCGCGGATGACCGGCGGGCCCATCGAGCCCGAGGGAAAATTGGCGTCTGATATGACGATGTCGTCGCCATGCCCCATGGTCTTCAGCGCATGAAGCAGGTCGGGTCCAAGCAGCGGATGAATACCCTTGAGCATAGTCTCTCCTCAGACTCGGACGGCTTCGGCGCCGAGCGGCGGCGCGACCAGCGTATAGGGTTCGAATTCGGCATAGATCTCGTCGGCAAGCCGCGGCTCGACGATCTCCATATTGCGCGTCAGGCTGGACGGCTTGGCCGTGCCGATCAGCACCGAGGCGACGATCGCCTCGCGTAGCGGAAACTGCAGGGCGGGCGCTGCCAGCGGTACGCCGTGGCTTTTGGCGATCGCCTCCATGGCGCCGACCTTGGCAAGCACGTCGTCATCAGCCGGCATATAGTCGAAATGCGAACCCGGCACCGGGCCGGTGGCGAGGATGCCGGAGTTGAAGACGCCGCCGACGACGAGCGACGTGCCCTTCTGCCGGCAGAGCGGCAGCAGTTCGGCGACGGCCGAGCGGTCGAGCAGCGTGTAGCGGCCGGCGAGCAGGATGCAGTCGAGATCGGAATGGCGCATGACGTCGAGGCAGACGGGCACCTCGTTGACGCCGAGGCCGAAGGCGGAGATCGCGCCGGACGACTTGAGTTCCTCCAGCGCCTTCACGCCGGAATCGAGAAACTGCTTCTGGTGGACCGCGTTTTTCGCCGCGCCATGTGTGTAGACGCCGAGATCGTGCACATACAGAATATCGATGCGGTTGAGGCCGAGGCGCGCATAGCTGAACTCGACCGAGCGCATGATGCCGTCATAGGAATAGTCGTAATCGGCGTCGAAGGAGAGCGGGTCGACATAGCTGTAATCAGGCACGGTGCCGGTCGGCACCGGCCGAAGCAGCCGGCCGACCTTGGTGGAAAGCACGTAACTACGGTCCGGCTGGTCGCGCAGGAAATCGCCGACCCGCCGCTCGGCAAGGCCGAGCCCATACCAGGGTGCCACGTCGAAATAGCGAATGCCGCTGTCCCAGGCCGCCTGCAGCGTGTCGATCGCCTGCTCGCGCGGGCAGGCGCGGTAGAGGCCGCCGAGAGCGGCGGCACCGAAACTGATTTCGGTCACCTCCAGCTTGGTCTTGCCGATCCGTCTCGTCTTCATCATGCCTCCTCGCGAAGAACTTGAGCTTGGTCTATGGAGCAATCCCAGGAAAAGTGTGAAGCGGTTTTCCGTCCGGGATTGCGTACTTCAAATCAATCCCAGGAAAAGTGTGAAGCGGTTTTCCTGGGGTTGCGTCAAAGCAAAGGTTAGAGCGTCGCGCCCAGATGCCAGGGCACGAATTCATTGTCGCCGTAGCCGAAGAGCTCGCTCTTGGTCTTCTTGCCTGATGCCGTATCGACGATCAGATCGAAGATTTCGCGGCCCTTGCCGCTGATCGTCGCATCGCCGGTGGCGATCGTGCCGCAATCGATGTCCATGTCCTCTTCCATCGACGCATAGAGCGCCGAATTGCTGGAAAGCTTCAGCGACGGCGCCGGCCGGCAACCGAAGCAGCTGCCGCGGCCTGTCGTAAAGGCGATCATGTTTGCCCCACCGGCCACCTGGCCGGTCGCCGAGACCGGGTCGTAGCCGGGCGTGTCCATGAAGACGAGACCGGGGGCCGTGACCCGCTCGGCATAACCATAGACCGCCGTCAGCGGCGAGCGGCCGCCCTTGGCAACCGCGCCGAGCGACTTTTCAAGGATGGTCGTCAGCCCGCCGCGCTTGTTGCCGGGCGACGGATTGTTGTCGAGCGAGGCGCCGTGCAGCGCGACGTAATCCTCCCACCAGGCGATCTTGTCGTCGAGCTTCTTTGCCACCTCGTCGCTGACGGCGCGGCTGCGCAAAAGGTGCTCCGCACCGTAGATTTCCGAAGTCTCTGACAGGATCGCCGTACCGCCGGCCGCCGCCAGCAGGTCGGCCGCGACACCGAGCGCCGGATTGGCGGTGATGCCGGAAAAGCCGTCCGAGCCGCCGCATTGCAGGCCGATGATGATCTCACCGATCGACATCGGCACGCGCTTTTCCTTGCCGACATCGGCAGCGATCTCGCGCAGCATGCCCATGGCGCGCTCGACTGCGCGGCGCGAACCGCCGGCATCCTGGATGTTGAAATGCCGCTTCGAGGCGCCGGCGCCGCTCTGGCCGTACAGCGTCAGCTGGTTGACCTCGCAGCCGAGGCCGATCATCAGCACGCCGCCGAAATTCACATGTCTGGTGTAGCCGGCGAGCGTCCTATGCAGCACGTTCATGCCGTCGCCGGTCGAGCTCATGCCGCAGCCCTGGTCGTGCACGATCGGCACGAAACCGTCGATGCCCTCGTAATGCGGCAGGATCGTCCGGTTCGCCTCGTYGGCGATCGCCCGGCAGACCGTGGTGGAACAGTTCACGCTGGCGATGATGCCGATATAGTTGCGCGTCGCCGCCCGCCCGTCGGCGCGGCGATAGCCCATGAAGGTGCGCGCCTTGTCATCGGTGGTCGCCGTTTCCGGCGCCGAATTGGCGGTCGCCGCCAGCCGGTCGTTTTCGAAATGCAGGTTGTGGCTGTGCACATGGTCGCCGGCCTTGACCTCGGCCGTCGTGCGGCCGATCGCCTGTCCGTATTTGACCACGGGTGATCCGAGCGGAATATCCGCAATCGCCACTTTGTGGCCGGGGTCGATCTTCTCACGGGTCTGAATGCCGGCAACCGTCGAACCCGGCGCAATTGCCGCCGTTGCGACCGCGACATTGTCGCCGGCCGAAAGGATGATCCAAGGCAGTTTGTCCAAGTCTCTATCTCCCTGGGAAAGGCTCGCTACATCGGCGAAAGCGCATTGATTTTGTTTTTTATCTACAATAAACATTTTCAAGTCAACGGGAATATTGATCCTGTGGACGAGGGAGGCAATGAGCCGCAGGCGACCGGAATTAAGCTAAAGGTCGTTTGAACAAGCCCCGGTCCGCTCCGTCCTGCTTTGAAGCGGGCGACGGTCACGAGGGCGGAAAGCGGGGTCTGGTGGCAAGGCAGAATACGGTCTTCAAGGAAGCGTACAACAGGTATGCGGCAGCCCTGCGTACGGATACGGCGCTGCCCTCGGAACCGGAGATCGCCGCCCAGCTCGGCGTCAGCCGCTCGACGGCGCGCGCCATCCTGACGCGGCTGAGCGAAGAGGGCATCATCCGCTGGAACAAGCGCCAGAAGATCGTGCTGCGCCAACCCACAGACCGCGACCTCTTTCCCTCCGAAGAAACCGATTCCCTGCACGATATTATCGAGCGCAGCTTCATGCAGCGCATCCTTGCCGATGATGCAGCACCCGGCATGCAGATCAACGAATTGGAGCTTGCCCGCGAGATCGGCACCGGCACGACCAGCGTGCGCGAATTCCTGATCCGTTTCTCCCGCTTCGGCCTCATCGAGAAACGCCCGAACAGCCACTGGACGCTCAAAGGGTTCACCCGCGAATTCGCGCTTGAGCTTGCCGATGTGCGCGAGATGTTCGAGCTGCATTCCGCCGCCGAATTCGGCCGACTTTCGAGGGATAATCAGAGTTGGGCCGATCTTGCCGCCATTCGCGACGAACATCACGCCATGCTTGCCGACATCAACCAACGCTTCAAGGATTTCTCCGTCCTCGACGAGCGCTTCCACTTGCTGATCCACCGCGCCTCGAAGAACCGCTTCATCGCCGATTTCTACGACGCGATCGCCATCGTCTTCCACTATCACTACCAGTGGAACAAGACCGCCGCCCGCCAGCGCAACGAGCGCGCCATCCACGAACATCTGGATTATATCGCAGCCCTCGAATCCCGCGACCAGGCGGCAATCGAAACCGCCTGCCGCGCGCATCTGCACTCCGCCCGCCAGACCCTCCTGCAATCCCTGCCGCAGATCGCCACCGAATCCGCTTGAGGTGGGGAGGGCAACGCCAGGAAAGCGTTGTCTTACGGAGCGGATGCCAGCCCTGGCACGTTTCGGCGCGGCGGGGACATTTATAAATCCGTCACGATATGTCGGCAAAACCTCTGGGCTGGTCCGGATGCCGCGTCAAAGCTATTGAAATAACCTCCTCGATGCGCATGGTCGACGTATCCACCGTTTGCGATGCGCGATGATCATGAATGGAGAGCAAGTTTCACCGATGGAAAACACCTCTGCCCCCTCCAGCAATATCGAATGGACGCTGGCTGATTTCCTGAGCACCTATCGCTATTGGGCTGTGTTTTTTTCCTCACTTCTTTTGGCAATCGGCGGACAAGGTTTCAGCACGGTCTTTCCCTTGATCTCGCAAATGGCCGGCAGCAGCGCTCAGACGATCGGGATCTTCTATTTCGGCTCCACTCTTGGCTGGGTTGCCGGTGCCTTCCTGGGGTTTATCGTCGCGAGCCGCCATGGTCGGTCGGCTTTGATTTCGCCCATTCTCGTCTGTGCCATTGTCGCCATCAGTTTTCTGCCGGCGCCTGCATTGTGGGGATCGCCGGCGTTTCTGTTTTTGTTTGGTGTGGTGTTCGGCACGGTTCGGGCCGTTTTCCCCCTCGCGATCGCGATATTCCTGGTGGGCGGGCGACCGGGCAAAATCGACTTCGGCTGCGCCCTCACTCTCCTGTCAACGACGATCCTGATCTCAGCCTTTGCTCCGATCGGCGCGTCGTGGTTATACGGCCTCGATCTAGGCGCCGTGCCTGTCGTTTCGGCTTTCCTGGCCTGCCTGCTTCTTGCTGTCATATTGCTGGTGCCGGCCGGAAACCTGGCCTTCGATGAAGCTCCGCGTCCGCGACACACGCCGCTTGCGCCGCGCCGGCGATCCCCTCTCCTGGTCGCTGTCATCCTGGTCATGCCGCCGATCCTGATTTTTCTGATGGCGATTGGCGTCCATCTGTTTCAAGCGAATGATGCCGACGTCACCTCTTCCCCCGTCACGCTGCTTTTAGCACTTCTGGTCTTCGGCATTGCCGTGGCCGCCTTTATCTATCTGGCCTATTGGGTCTATCGCATCCATGGGGAACTGGCGGGCGCCGCACGGTCGCAGCGCCTGCTAACGCCGCTTGCTGGCATGCTGATCGCCATCCTCGTGCCGCTCGGATTGCCGGTTCTTGTCATGACCCTTGGTGATCTCCTCAATGATCGCGCACGCGACAGAGGCCACGGAAGTTTGATTTCGATTGCCTGGCTCGGGATCTGGAGCTTCATCTTGCCGCCGATCGCGATCGGAATGATCCAGAACGCGGCAAACGAAAGCTATGGCATGGGCTCAGACGCGGCGTAATAGCGACAGCACGGTCGCGGTCTTCCGGTGATTGCCTGATTTTCTCACAAGCCCTCCGATGCGATGTTCGCCACCGGCATCATGAAACATTTCGATGTGTAAGCCGTTATCGCGCTTATGGCCGACGCTAAACTCAAACCGAAATCGGTCGACGGCACCGAACCGCACGGTGCCGGGAACTCGCCCCAGGAGACGGCATCGACTGTCGAGGTCATGCCGCCGCCAGATGCCATCGAACCCGATCCGGAGCTGACGCCTGAAGAGGCCGAGCAGGCGCGCAAGCGGTATTTGCTGAAGCGTTTCTGGATCAGCGCGCGCTGCTACTGGGGTCGTGGCGGTGATAAGCTCGCCTGGCCGTGCACCATCGGGTTATTGACCCTGATCGGCATGAATGTCGGCTTCCAGTACGGAATCAATCTCTGGAACCGCGCGATTTTTGACGCCCTGGAGCAACATAATGCCCGCACCGTGTATTTCCTGAGCGTCGTATTCCTCCCACTTGCGCTCGGAACTGCAGCCCTTGTCACCACACAAGTCGCCCTTCGCATGATGATCCAGCGCCGCTGGCGTTCCTGGCTGACGACCGCCGTCATCGCGCGCTGGCTCGCAAGCGGTCGTTACTATCAATTGAACCTCATCGGCGGCGACCACAAGAACCCCGAAGCGCGCATCGCGGAGGATTTACGGATTGCCACCGAAGCACCTGTCGATTTCATCTCTGGCGTCATTGCCGCCTTTCTGTCGGCCTCGACCTTCATCCTGGTGCTCTGGACGATCGGCGGGGCTCTGACTCTGACGATCGCCGGTTGGACCGTCACCATTCCCGGCTTTCTCGTCGTCACTGCGGTCCTCTACGCCGCGATCACCTCCAGTTCGATGACGGTCATCGGCCGCCATTTCGTCCGCGTCTCCGAGGCGAAAAACCAAGCGGAAGCCGAATTTCGCTACACGCTGACGCATGTGCGGGAAAACGGCGAGAGCATCGCCTTGCTCGGCGGCGAGGAGGAGGAGCGGAACGACCTCGGCAAGACCTTCGCCAACGTGCTCAGGCAATGGGCGCTCCTTGCACGCCAGCACATGCGCACAGCCCTTGTGTCGCAGGGATCGAGCCTGTTTGCGCCGGTCGTCCCGGTTCTGCTGTGCGCTCCAAAATTTCTCGAAGGCAGCATGACGCTTGGGCAGGTTATGCAGGCTGCCTCTGCCTTCGCCATCGTTCAGAGCGCGTTCGGATGGCTGGTCGACAATTACCCTCGTCTCGCCGATTGGAACGCCTGTGCCCGGCGTATTGCTTCGCTGATGATGTCGCTCGACGGGCTGGAGCGCGCCGAACAGAGCAACGCGCTCGGACGCATCAAGCGCGGTGAAACGGAAGGCGATGCGATGCTCAGCCTGAACGATCTCTCCGTGTCGCTCGACGATGGCACCGCCGTGGTCAAGGAAACCCAGGTCGTGATCGAGCCAGGCGAGCGGGTGCTCGTCGCCGGCGAATCCGGTTCGGGCAAGAGCACGCTGGTGCGAGCCATCGCAGGTCTTTGGCCGTGGGGTGAGGGCAGCGTCAATTTCCACGCCGACAGACGATTGTTCATGCTGCCGCAACGGCCCTATATTCCGTCCGGGACGCTTCGCCGTGCCGTCGCCTATCCCGGCGCCGCCGATAGCTGGACGCCGGATGAGATCAAGGCGGCGCTCGACAAGGTGGGGCTCGATTATCTGAACGACAAGATCGAGGAAGACGCGCCCTGGGACCAGACCTTGTCGGGCGGTGAAAAGCAGCGGCTCGCCTTTGCGCGTCTGCTGCTCCACCATCCCGATATCATCGTACTGGATGAAGCAACCTCAGCACTCGATGAGAAGAGCCAGGATAAGATGATGCAAATGGTGATCGATGAATTGCCTGAAGTGACGATCGTCAGCGTCGCGCATCGGGCTGAGCTCGAAGCCTTCCATAGCCGCAAGATCACGCTGGAGCGGCGCGAGGGCGGCGCAAAACTTGTCAGCGATATCGATCTTGTCCCACGCAAGAGAAAACGGAACTTGCTGTCACGCGTTTTGAAGAACCCCTCCCTGCCGAAAAACAGCACGACCTCGAATAAAGATAGCGCAGTCCCAGAATAGAATTGTCCGCTTGGTCGGGAGCCGGAAGGACTTCGGCGAGCCTGCGCTGGGCGGAGGGTCGCCTCGCTTGTCACAGGGGCGGCTTCGCGCTGGCTAGGCCGAAGCGGACTTCGCTGCAACAGTTACCTATTGCTCATTCTGGGGCAGGTTGTCGGTGATGTCGTAGTAGTCGCCCTTGTCAGCGACAAAAATATGCATTTTCAGCTTGGTTTCGGTCGGGCTATCAAATGCACCCATCGCGACAGCAATCCAGTCGTGATGGGGCGGATCCCAAAACAGCGATGATCCACATACCCCGCAAAATCCTCGCCTCACCTTTTCTGAGGATTGATACCAGATAACACTTTCGCCCCCCTGGATGATGATCTGATCTTTAGGCACGTCGGTTGAAGCGAAAAAGTGGCCGGATTGTTTTCGACATTTGGAGCAATGGCATGCGTCCGGCGCTCGCAGATCGCCTTCGATTTCAAAAGTTACTGCACCACACAGACAGGATCCTTTATGCATAAGCGTTCCTCCAATAGGCCCAATCGTGCCTCTAAGGTTGCGCCGAGGATTCCGCGGGTCGGGCCGCGGAGTTCTCGGACGCTCTGCATCAATCGCGCAACGAAGACTCTGCGCTTGCAATCTGATCCAGATTCTCGATCAGCCGCGCAAGCAAATCGACAAGTTGTCTCACATCCGCATCCGTGAACCCATTCAAGGCCTCTTCATTCCCCTGGAACAAGGCCGTAATTGCCTCCGGCATGCGTTCCTGTGCGGTTCTTGTCAGCACGATGCGGCTGCTACGGCCGTCAGCCGGGTCACGTGTCCGCTCGATCAAGCCATCCCTCTCCATGCGTGCGAGCATCTGCGCCATCGGTGGTTGCTCGATCCTGGCAAAGCGGGCGAGGTCACGCTGTGTGCTGGCCTTGCCATTTTGCAGCGCCACCAGGACAGGCAACTGGCCGACACCGAAGCCGAGCGGTTTAAGCCGTGACTCGCTGAGGCGGGCAAACCCCCGCGCCGCAAGACTGATGAGATGGCCAGGCGTAGAAAGCACGTCTTCATTCATTCGCTCACCTCTTGCCTGCGCTTGATCGCGAGATATATATGTACATATGTATCTTGACGCTCGGCAGGAGGCAATGCCGCTTCGATGCCGCCAAGCGAATGTTTCAAGCTCCATTGAGGAAACGAAATGTCCAACAATGACGTCGACATGATCAAGCGCATCTATGCCAGCTTCAATGCCAGGGACATCGACGCTGTCCTGGCCGTCCTTTCCGATGATGTCGCCTGGGCCAACGGCATGGATGGCGGCCACATCAATGGTCGCGAGGCTGTACGCGACTATTGGACACGTCAATGGGCTATGATCAGTCCACACGTCGAGCCGGTCGCATTTGAGGAAACCGAAGACGGCGCTGTCGCTGTCGAGGTGATCCAATCGGTCTTTGACCTCGATGGCCGGCCGCTGGAGGGGCAGGCCCATGGCCTGAAGGACAAGACCGTGRCGCACATCTTCCGCATGGAAGGCGATAAGATCGTTCGCTTCGATATCCAGGATGCCCTGTAAGCCCAGCGTGCTCTGTAAGCTGGTACTCGCTATTCACGGATGACCGCTCCTGTTGCAAAGCGCCATTGTCAGACCCGCCTTTCGCCCGTCGGGCCGCTTGGCTTGTGCGTTCAGTTCGCGCTTAGCCGGCGGTATCGGTTCAGAGCCTGCGAGCTTCCAGACGCCGCTTGTCGCGCTCGACATGGTCGGAGCCCAGCTCTGTCAGACGAAATTGCCGTTTCTGGAATTCCCCGCGGATCAAGATGAAACCTTGCTCTTCGGCTTCGCTCAATGTCTTCAGGCTGGTGCCTTTAGGGGGAGACTGCCAAGCCATGCCATCGGCGCTGTGCAGTAAGACCATGATCTTTATAATTTTGTTTCTCCATGGCTGATGCATGCAGCCGGGCTGCATCGCATCAGCAATCCGCTGGTTCCGTATTCTTGATTTGGCACCATCCAGGAGAAGCCCATTGATTTAAAAGGATTATTTTTGGCTAGTCCGGAGTTTCGCAAAAGCTATCGTATAAAAGCTCCAATAGGCTTGGTCAATTCAATCACTCCGTCCCAACGGGTTTGGTCGCGCCTGGCGATTGGCCCGATGGCGTTTATTTCCATTGAATCCCGACATCAGCGGCGCATAGTGCCGACGTTCCCGGCTTTGCCGGTTGAAAGGATGGGGGAGCCGGTGCATGTCAGCAAATCTCGACGATATCCGTAACCAGCAACGTGAGACATGGGACAAGTTTTCGGCCGGCTGGAAGAAATGGGACAGCTTGGTTCTCGGTTGGCTCGCCCCGTTTGGTGACGCCATGCTTCGGCGCGCCAATCTCTCCAACGGCTTTAGCGTGCTTGACATAGCCGCCGGCACTGGCGAACCCGGCCTGACGGCGGCGGCGGCAATCCCCGAGGGTCAGGTTGTCGTCACCGATCTCTCGGAAAATATGCTGACTGCTGCCGCCGAAAATGCGGCCAGACGTGGCCTCAAAAACTTCGAAACTCGCCTATGCGATGCGGGAGCGTTGCCTTTTGCCGATGCCAGTTTCGACGCCGTCCTATGCCGGTTCGGGTTTATGTTCTTCCCGGATATCGCTGCCGCCGCCAGGGAGATGGCGCGCGTCGCAAAGCCCGGGGCGCGGGTCTGTGCCGCAGTCTGGAGCGCGCCTGCCAAAAATCCATGGGCGACCACGATCATGGGCACGATCGCCCGCCACGTGGACATGCCCCCGCCGCCACCCGGTTCTCCGGGCCTGTTCCGCTGCGCGGGGGAAGGCATGATGGTCGAGACCTTCAGAGAGGCGGGCCTTCTCGACATCGCCGAGGAAGAGGTGTCGGCGATGATGGTGCACGATGCCCCGGCGAGCTACTGGGACTTCATGACCGAGATCGCCGCGCCTGTCGTCGCCGGACTATCCAGGGCCGACGCAGCAACACGGGAGAAGATCCGTCGCGAGGTTCTGGAGCTCGCGCTACAATCCGTCAGCGACGGCAAGGTTCACCTTCTCTCAACGGCAACTGTGATCACAGGCACGCGATAGCCTCAGAATCTCGTCGACAACGACGGCGAGCGGGAGCGTGGCGTCGATGACGACACCACACTTCGGAATATCCTCTTTCGCTGCATGCAATCGCACAATCAGCTCCCGTTCGGCAGGCATGTCACAACATGATCCCGTATTGCCGCAGCACTTTCCAAAGGCGACGTGAACGTCACATCTAGGGTCAGCGCGTGCTGGTGCGGGATATCAAGAACCACGGCCTGTTGGCTTCGGTTTCTTGAAGTCTTGACGTCGGTCGTTTTCAAATGGTCGTGCCGTGCGGGGGAGGAAACGCGACGCGCCAATTCTTCTTCGGCACAAAGCAATCTCACCGGAACGAAGACGGCGGCGCGCTGTCTGGCGGCGTCAACAAACTGTTGGTACGTCCGTGCGCTCCGCTCATCGCCTTCGACACCGGCATGGGTGAAGATGAAATTCGCTGACGGACCGCTATAGGTGGCGATTGCATCCAGGACGGCCTGCCGGACCCTGCCGGTGTACTCCCAGACACCCTTAGGCAACGAAGCGGTCTGATCCTCGTCGAGGAGGCGCAAGATCGGGTTGTTGAACCAGTGATTATCAACGATCTTCGCTGATATAAGCGAAGCGAGTTCTTCGGCGATTGTCAGCTTCCCGACGCCCGGAAACCCCAAGAGCAAAACGAAAACACCCATCGTTCGACAACTCTCCCAACACAATCCACCGGTAACAACGCAGTGCAGAACAGCATTGTCTGGAATCTACCAGAATTTCCACCATGGACGCTTTGGATCGGGAGACACCGGACGCTCGGACGCGAGTACGACATCCGTCGGCGTCACGATCATCTCGCCATCATGGTTATAATATTCTCCCTCTTCTCCCTGGACTTTGGCTTCGAGAGATTGGGCGATAAGCCACATTTTCCGACGGATTTCTTGATCGGGGTTTTTGACAACGATGTTGCCTCCGCTCCACCAAAACCATGCGGCGTTTTCCCGATTTTCGCCGCGGGAGTATCCTTTCCACACGCATATGCCCGCCTGTTCCACCCGTAAAACATCCCCGTCGGCGGCGGGAGTTTCGGCAAAACCGTCATGCTGAATTTCGGGATCACTGGCAACGTACTCGAGCCATTCGTCGAGAGCGATCGATGGAGAGGCATCGAACCAATTTGCCTTACGGGTAATGTGAAGATCGTAACCCATCAGAGCCTTTTCCCTAAGTCGCGCCGAACGGTTGAACCGCGTTAATGCGAGGCCGCCTCGCTTGCGACCGCCGCCGCCTCGTGCTTCCGGCTCGGCCCGACCGGGATCAGCCAGGTGGTGAAGAAGGTCAGCACCGCGACGACGACCACGCCCCAGAAGCTCCAGTGCAACGCCGCATTGAAGACGGCGCGGATTGCCGGATCGGCGGCGAGCGCCGAGAGCCCGGTCGGCTGGTTCAGCGCCTCATGCAGCCCGGCCGCCGCTTCGCCGCTCGCATAGTGGTTGATACCGGCATTGAGGATGGCGCCGAGCACGGTGGCGCCGAGCGTATTGCCGAGGCTGCGGGCAAAGATGATCGAGGCGGTGGCACTGCCGCGCATCGACCATTCGACGCTGTCCTGCACCAGCACGATGCTGGTGAGGCTGATGAGACCCATGCCGAAGCCCATGAAGAAGGAGCCGGCGCCGGCAACGACCGGCGAACTCTCAGGCGTCAGGAACAGAAGAAAACAGGYGCCGAAGGGAAACAGCAGGCTGCCGACGCGCAGCGTGCGGCGGATGCCGAAGGCCTTGTAGAAGCGGCTGGAGAGCATCACCGCCAAGGGCCAGCCGACGACGAGCATGGTGAGCGTGAAGCCGGCAACAACAGGCGAACGGCCGAGAACGCCCTGCACATAGATCGGCAGGATTGTCGAAAGCCCGATCAGCGCCATGCCGGCCAGCAGCGTTGCCGCATTGCTGGTCGCAATCAGCCGGCGGCTCCAGAGCGGGATTGAAATGATCGGCTCCGGCGCCCGCTTCTCCTGGGCGAGGAAGAGGATGCCCGCGACCACGAAGACGGCAAAAAGCGAAAGCAGGATCCAGGCGCTGGCATCGGTTTCCGTCAACATGACGAGCAGTGCCACGATCGAGATCGAAAACAGCACCGATCCGAGGTAATCAATCTTTGCCTGCTTGTGCGCCACATCCTCCTTCAGGAAGATCATGAAGGCGATGATCGAGATGATGCCGATCGGCAGGTTGATCCAGAAGATCCMGGCCCAGGAGATGTTGTCGACGATGATGCCGCCGGCAAGCGGCCCGACCACGGCCGAGGTCGCCCAGACGGTCGCCATCGCACCCTGCACGCGGCCGCGTTCTTCGAGCTTGAAGAGATCGCCGATAACAGTCATCGTCACCGGCTGGATGGCGCCGGCGCCCAGCCCCTGCAGCAGCCGGAACAGCACCAGCGACATCATCGACCAGGCAAGCCCGCAGAGCAAAGAGCCGACGAGGAAGATCAGGATGCCGCCGATCAGCACCGGCTTGCGCCCAAAAATGTCGGAAAGTTTGCCGTAGATAACAGTGGTCGTCGACTGCGCCAGCAGGAAGGCCGAAAACACCCAGCTGTAATAGGAAAAGCCGCCGAGCTGCCCGACGATGCGCGGCATCGCGGTCGCCACGATCGTCGCCTCGATCGCCACCATGAAGGTCGCGAGCATGATGGTGGCGACGATAAGCACGCGGTTCGAGCGTTGCGCTGCATTCGACATGACGATCCTCTTCGGGTGCTCCGCAGATGCCGGAAATATCGGCAGGCTGGCTTTGGTGTGGGGCGATGCGCCGCTTGCGGAGTGATACCGCTCTTTTACGTCCTCAAGCCCGGCCGGTAAAGCAGGCCGCGCCCGGTTTCTCATGATGGCATTTGTTTTCGCGTCATGTGAGGGAAGGTGGGTCGGAAACGAAGGCCCGGCGCCATTCCGCCCGGGCCTTCGTTCTATCAGGAGGGAAGGCGAACAATCGCCTCACCCCTATTGTGGGCATACCTGACTGAGCGAGCCGCTGTCCGCGCTTCCCCCGGTGCAACCCGGCGTCTGCTGCAGGTTGGGATTGACGCCGCCGGGATTGATGGTGCTGCGGCCGCTGTTGAGATCGACGCCGCCATTGCCGGTCGTGCTGCCGGTGGTGCCGGGATCGGTTCCGACAGAACCGATCCCGCCGAGCCTGTGCCGACAGACCCGGTGCCCGCTGCACCGCCGCCGACAGAACCAGTGCCAGCCGACCCTGCCCCGGCGGAACCGGCGCCCGAACTCCCCGGCCCGCCAATGATCGGCGCCACCGAAAGCCGCCCATTGGCACCCGCGCCCCCGGCCGTCTGCGCCAGCGCCGGGCCGGCCTGGCCTCTTCAGCCCTGACGATCACTGCGGGCGGGTACCGTTATTCCCCTGGTTACCGCGAAAATCGCTCCAAACATTCCGCCAACGACGATCCCTGCAGAGCCGCCCGCCAACGCTGCAATGAGGCAGTAGACGATCCAGGAGCCAACACTGGATGCATCGGCCTGGAACAAGGTGGAAACGACGCCGATTGCTCCGCCAAGGATGCCCAAGACAATGGCAACCCCCGTCACAGCCTCCGATGGGTCAATGGTAGGGATGCGTGACGCTTGGGCGGTATCATGTTCAACCGGCGGAGACTGGCTATCCGTGTCTTCCATTCGACCCTCCTTCAAAGCATTTACAATCGATCCTTCAGCCGCTGAGAGGCTTGTCGTCCTTTTCGGACAATATCCTTTCTGCTGCGCCATCCAGATCTTCGTACTGACCGGTGCGCAGGGACCAAAGGAAGGCGCCAAGCCCGGCGATGCCCATGAACAGAGCTATGGGTATCAGAAACGACAATGCGCTCATTTATCCCACTCCCGCCAACTTTTTTATCCGCCGCATTTCCCGCTCTGGCGGCGTTCCGTCAATCTCAAGCCTCATCGCATTCGCGACGACCAATATCGACGACGTCGACATCGCTATCGCGGCGATGAGCGGGTTGGCATAACCCAACAGCGCGAGAGGAATGCTGCACGCATTGTAGACGATAGCCAAAGCGAAATTTTGGCGGATCAGCACGGCCGCACGACCCGCCGTCGTCAGCGCGACCTTTATTCCGTCCATGTCTCCGTTGAGCAGGATGAAATCGGCGGCGCTGCGACCGATGTCGCTTCCTGACGCCGGAACCATGGAAACATGCGCGCTCTTCAGCGCGACCGCGTCGTTTATTCCGTCACCAATCATCATCACCTTGCGTCCGAGACCACGCAACGCATCGATCGCCTCGGCCTTGTCCTTGGGGAGGGCGGCTGCTTTTACGGAGTCGATTCCGACTTCCCGTGCCACTGCAAGAGCCGCTTCGGGGACATCGCCCGTCAGCATTTCGACAGCGATGCCGCGGCTCTTCAAGAACTGCACCGCCATCGCCGACCCGGCTCGAACCTTCTCTCCAAAAACGAAAGAGGCGAGGATTTCTCCCTGTCGCGTCAGGACGATAGTAGAAGCTGCGGCAGTCCGGTCGTCTGCATCGCCGCTCGCCGCCCATGCCGCTCGCCCAAGTCGATAAACTTCCCCTCGGAAAGACGCCTCGAGACCGTTGCCTTTTATCTCCCTGACGTCATCGAGCGCGAGAGCCTCCCACTCGCGCCGTGAGGCGTAATCCGCGATCGCTCTCGACATCGGATGGCTCGAAAACCGCGACAGTGACACAGCCAGTGAAAATTCCAGTGGTCCGGTCCAGTTCCCGGTCAACAGCGTCGGCTCGTATTGCGTCAGCGTACCGGTCTTGTCGAAAACGACGGTGTCGATTTCCGCCAAACGTTCCAATGCCGATCCGTCCCGTGCCACGATGCCCTGGGTGAACAATCTGCGTGCTGCAACAACCTGAACCATCGGAACCGCCAGCCCCAGCGCACAAGGGCAGGCAATGATCAGGACCGAGATCGAAATCGTCAGGGAGAGGTGGATGTCCTGTGTCACCGCAAACCACGAAAGGAATGTCAGCACCGACAGTCCGTGGATAACCGGAGCATAGAGACGCGCGGCCCTGTCGGCGAGTATCTGGTATTGAGACCGGCCGTCCTCGACGGCTTCCAGCATCCTATGCAGATCGGCGAGTGTCGAATCTCCTGGTGCGGCGGTGGCTTCGACAGTCAGGGGATGGCCGACGTTCAAATCTCCCGCGCGAACCTCTCCGCCTGGTCCAACCGCCTCCCAACGGCTCTCTCCCGTCAGCAATGAACGGTCAAGTTCCGACTGGCCGGAGAGAATCGTCCCGTCAGCTGGAATTCTATCGCCGGCTGCAATCAGAGTGCGGGTGCCGGAAACGATGTCGCTCAGTGGAACATATTCGATCCGTCCATCCGCGCGGATCACATTAGCGCCTTTCGGCATCATGTCGGCCAGAGACGCCGCCGCCGATCGCGCCCGCCGTCGCATCAGATGGTCGAGCGTGCGTCCGACGAGCAAAATGAAGATCAATGAGGTACTGGCCTCGAAGTAAGCTTGCCGTCCTTCGGCGAACGTGTCGTATACGCTGAGACCGAACGAGAGCAGGACGCCGATGCTGACCGGCACATCCATGTTTGCCCGACCGTGCACGAGCGCCCGCCACGCCGACCGGTAGAATGTCGCCCCGGAGTAGATCACGGCCGGTAGTGCGAGCGCGGCCGACATCAGGTGGAGCGTCTGACGTGTTGCCGGGTCTGCGCCCGCCCAGACCGATACGGACAGCACCATGATGTTCATTGAGCAAAAGCCGGCAACTGCCAGCGCGCGCAGCAGCCCTGATATCTCACCGTCCGGTTGATCGCGGCCTTCCATCGGCAAGACGGCCGTGTAACCGATCGTTCCGATCAGGGCGGCAAAATCGGGCGGCGAACCATTTTCCGCGTGCCAATGGATGGTCACACGCTTCGCCGTCAGATTGGCGCGCGCCATGTGAACTTCGGGGTGCTTGCCAAGCGTCGATTCCAAAAGCGCCATGCATGCGCCACATCGCATGTCCGGGACGGACAGGGTGATCTGCCTGAGACCACTGCCCAAATCCTTGCTTGCCAACGCAACCTCGTCCACACCCGGCCTTCTTGGTCCGGGCTCGGGGAGCGACGACGCAATTGACGCGCAGCAGGTCATTGTCCCTTCCTCGCTACCTCATTGCCTTGTAGGCATGCCATGTGGCGTGGCCGAGCAAAGGAAAAACGACGATGAGTCCGACAAGTCCCGTCAGCAGGCTGGCGAGGAAGAGGGCGAGCACGATCGCACCCCAGACCATTGACGGTCCCATGTTGTTCCAGACCATGACAACGCTGACGCCCATCGCTGTGAAGGCGTCTATGCGCTTATCCAGAAGCATCGGAATTGAGAACACCCCGATTGCAAAAGCGAATCCAGCGAACAATGCGCCGACACACAAGCCGACGATCAGCATGCCCCAGCCCGAGGGGGTGGTGACCAATAGCCTTGCTACGCCACCAAGGCCGGGGAACGGATTAACGCCGAAAAAGAGCGCGTAGATAATGACCGCGGCCCTCATCCAGAGCAGCATCACCATGCACAGCAGCATCCCCGTGAAGAACACCTGCCCTCCAGCTCTCGGCCGGACGAATAACATCTGACGAAGCGAGATGCGCTCGCCGTTCGCCAAACTCCTGCTCTTGACATAGAGCCCTGCGGCAAAGAGCGGGGCGACGATCAATATGCCCGCCAATGCAGGAAAGAGAAGATAGTCGCGCTCGAGCCGAAACAGCATCACGGTGGCCGCCAACGCAAGTAAGAACACCACGAACCCGTAGGCCAGACTTGGCCAGGGTTGCCGGATCAAGTCCTGCCAGCCTTGGCCAAGCCAACCGAGAGGAGCGCCGAGGGGCAGATGCCGCTGCCACTTGGGATTCATCGTCTCCTGTATCCCTGATACCTCGCTCCGATATCGGCCGGAAGTGTCGTCCTGCGGCATCTGATCCTCCTCGCGCATTCAGCAAGCTGAAGCGGCGGCCCTGAATTGGTTGGGTTGCTGGCCTTTTTCCTTGATATGCTCGATGCAGGCGGGCTGAGTGGTGATCGCCATGTAAACAAAATGGGCGTTGGCGCCGACAAAGATCGCGCCGGTCAGTCCGATCAGCAGCCACTTGAAAACGCGGGGTATGGGGCTCTTCGCTTCGGGCGTCACGGCTGACCCCCACCCAGCTTGTTCACATAAAGCGCGAGTATCTTTATCTCAGCTGGACTTAGGCGTTCGTCCCAGGTGGGCATATGTCCCTGCCGTCCGCCATGGATAGACTGGACGATCCGTTCGATACCCCCGCCGTAAATCCAGCGGCCGTCGGTCAGGTTCGGCGCACCGACATCCTGTTTGCCTTTGGCATCTTCGCCGTGGCATGCCACACAGCTAGCCATGAACACTTGGCGGCCAGCAGCGATCTGGCTGGCGTCTACGGATTCGGTGGACGTATTGCTCAACGAATAGACATAGGCGGCGACGTCGCTCACCTGTTTTCGGTTGAGCATTTCGTCTGTTCCGAACGCAGGCATCTGCGACACGCGGCTTTGCGAGTGCGTCGTATTGACGCCCACCGTCATGGTCTGGACGATTTTTTCTGGTCCTCCGCCCCAAAGCCAGTCGTCATCGGTAAGATCGGGGAAGTCTCGTCCGCCCTTGCCGTCCCTTCCATGACAGGCGGCGCAGTTGTCTCCGAACAACTGGTGGCCGCTGGAGGCCACCTTCTCCATCAGCTTTTCGTCGGCACGGATTTCATCAAAGGAACTGGTCTCGATCTTCTCGATCCAGGGCGCGCGCGAAGCATCGGCTTCTATGATCTTTCGCTCTACCGCCTGTTTTTGASTCGTGCCGATCAGGCCCCTCGTATATGTGCTTCCAAGCGGCCAGGTCGGATACAGTATCCACCAGAGAGCGGCGAACAGGTGGGTGATGATCAGGAAGAGCAGAACCCCGCGCGGTACAGGAGTATCGAGCTCCTTGATGCCGTTCCAGATGTGTCCCGTCGTCTTCCTGCCTGTTACGGGATCGACTTCCTCTATCGCCATGGGGTGTCGTCCTTATCGAATATGTCCGTTTCCGCCCGATCGAAGCGCGCCTTGTTGGAAGGCCAGAAGGTGTAGATGATCACCCCGATCGAAAACAAAATGAGATAGAACAGGCCCCAAACCTTGGACAGTTCCAACATGGTTTCGTGGGTAAGATCCATTTCAAATCCCCTGAGGAATCAATTGTTGGGGTTCGGCACCTGCTCCGGTGCCGCAGTGTTCTGGTAGGCAGCCTTTGTGAGCCGGCCAAGCACCTGCAGATAGGCGACCATGGCGTCCATTTCCGTCACGCTGGTTTTTACGCCGTCAAACGCAGAGACCTGCGTGTCTTGCCCATAACGTTCCGTGACGCCTGAGGACTGTTCGCTATCTGGATTGGCTTGGCCGAAGGCATCGGCAGACGCGTTTGCGACCATGTCATCCGTATAAGGCACTCCCACGCTTCTCAGGGCCGCCAGTTGGTCACGCAGATCGCCCAGATCGAGCGGGGTTGTCGCCAGCCATTGATAGGACGGCATATTGGATTCCGGGACGACCTCGCGAGGGTTGATCAAATGGGCCACGTGCCAGAGATCGGAATACTTCCCGCCGATGCGCGCCAGATCGGGACCCGTGCGCTTTGATCCCCACAACATGGGATGGTCGTACTTGGATTCGACCGCAAGAGAATAAGGACCGTACCGCTCGACCTCGTCCCGCAGCGTTCTGATCATCTGGCTGTGGCAGGCGTAACAGCCTTCGCGAACATAGATGTTCCGGCCCGCCGCCTCKAGGGGTGTGTACACTCTCATGTCGGGGGCGTCCTCGACCGTCTCGTGGATCGTGAACAGCGGGGCGATCTCGACGAGCCCGCCGACGCTTCCCGCTACAACGATAGCCAGCATAAACCCGACGGCCGTACGTTCCAGTCTTCCGTGCAGACGTTCGCTCATCTCTCACTCCGCCGGTGCGTTTTCGAGAATGCCCGAAGTCAGGGGCGCATCGTGAACTGCTCCCGCGGCGGGAGCTGTTCGTACGGTCATCCAGATATTGAAGCTCGCCACGATCGCCCCAAGGAGGAAAAGCAGCCCTCCGAAAGCGCGTGCGATGTAGTAGGGATACATCGCCAGCAGACTGTCGACGAATGAATAGACCAAACTGTTGTCGGCGGAATAAGTGCGCCACATCAAGCCTTGGATAATGCCGGAATTCCACATGGCGAAAACGTAGATGAGCGTGCCTGCGAGCGCCAACCAGAAGTGGACTTCGACCAGGGCTGCTGAATACATCCTTTCGCGTTTCCAGATCGATGGAACGAGTGTGTAGAGCGCGCCGAACGTTATCATGGCAACCCAGCCCAGCGCACCGGCATGAACGTGTCCGACCGTCCAATCGGTATAATGAGACAGTGAGTTGACGGGTCTGATTGCCATGAAAGACCCTTCGAATGTCGACAGCCCATAGAAGAACGCCGCCATCATGATGAAGCGAAGAGTGGCGTCGTCAYGCACGCGATGCCAAGCCCCGTTCAACGTGAGCAACGCGTTCCCGGCCGACGCCCACGACGGAACGAGCAGCATGACCGAGAACGTCATTCCAAGGTTTTGCACCCAGATAGGCAGCGCCGTGTAATGAAGATGGTGGGACCCCGCCCACATGTAGAAGAAGGTGATCCCCCAGAAGCTGAGAATGGACAATCGATAGGAAAAAATCGGCCGCTCAGCGCGGATCGGCAGATAATAGTAGAGCATCCCCAGGAAGCCCGACGTCAGAAAAAACGCCACGGCGTTGTGCCCGTACCACCACTGGACCATCGCATCCTGTACACCGGACCAGACCGTGTAGCTTTTGGCGTGTCCGAACGATACCGGCACTGCCAGGTTGTTGACGATGTGGAGGATCGCCACCACGATGATGAAGGCGAGATAATACCAGTTGGCCACGTAGATGTGGGGTTCCTTGCGCCGCGCCAAGGTGCGTACGAAGAGCGCGAAATAGGCGATCCAAACGATCACGAGCCAGAGGTCGGCATACCATTCCGCTTCCGCGTATTCCTTGGACTGGGTAACGCCCATGAAATACCCGCTGACCGCGATCAGACAGAAAAGGTTGAAGCCGAAGATCACGAACCAGGGCGAGAGTTGATCGGCCAACCTTGCGCGCGATGTTCGCTGAACGACATGGAATGATGTCGCGATCAACGCGTTTCCGCCGAAGCCGAAGATCACCCCTGTCGTATGGGCGGGCCGTATACGGCCGAAGCTCGACCACGCCGTATCGAAATTCAGGCTCGGCCAGGCAAGCTGTGCAGCTGCCCAGACGCCGATGAACATGCCAAAGATCGCCCACGCCAACGTGAAGGCCACGCCGACCTTGATCGGATCGTCATAGTAGCTGGAAAAGCGCGAAGCATCCGGTTCTTCGTCGAAAGCCGAAGTCAGGATGTAGCAGAACAACGCGCCGCAATACACAAGGACGATAGCGCCGTGAATGCCGATGGGATCGAAGCGGCCAGCGGCCGCCATCGCGACACCGACAACCATCAAAGCGATAAGTATAGCTGCCGCGAACCCCCGTTCGCCGGTCGTGAGTTGTCCCATTGTTCCCCATCCCCCGGCTATGTCGATGATGGTGCGCCACAAAGCGTTGAAAGGCAATCAGTTCTGCGAGCGTGCACACGCGAAGATAGACATAGATCGTCCATCGCAATCGCCGTTGGACCGATTTGTGCCTGAAGCAGAAGACCGTGTTATTCGCTCATGGAGCGAACGTTCCCGTTACCATTTGACGCGGGATGAGCTTTGCCACTGTCCAAGGCTGATGACCGGGTAGGGATTGCGTTTGGATTGGGAGTGACAGGGAAGATGACGGACGAATACACAAGGAAAATGCTAGGCAATCTGGAAGCAGCCATCCCCTGCCAGACAGCGATACAGCGATACAGGTAAACATCCTTCGGCGCCTGCTGATGAATGGCATTCTCTCAAAGCAGGATGCCACTGAACTGCTGGACGATGCTCTTGCGGATCTGGAGAGACTGCAGACCAAGGCTTATCCGCACGAATACTGGATTTATGAGCTTGCCAGAGGTCACGTCGAAGCAGCGCTTCCAAGCATTGGCGAGGGCATCGAGAGAACGTAGTGTGTGCGAACAATGTCCCTCCAGACTGGAGGAGAGCGATGATAGAGAACTTCAACGTACTCCCATGAACGATCAGTCAAAGATTGAGCATTTCATTGAGCGAATCGTGGCCGGCGCTTCACTAGCTCAGCTAGAAATCGAGTCCAAGGAACTCGACTTGAACAAAGTCGGCATACATGGTCGAACACCGCTCATGGTCTCGGCAGCTGAAGGTTTGCTTGCAGCGGTTGAGACGCTAGTGCGGAACGGTGCATCAGTACACGCGATTGGTCGTGGTGAAATGACGGCACTGCACGAGGCATCTGCGAATGGCGAAGCAGCCGTTGCAAACTACCTACTATCCCTTGGCGCGGACGTAAACGCCGAGACGGCCGATGGCGTGACCCCGCTGATGTGCGCGGCCGCCTGGGGAAGCACCGAAGTTGCAAAGCTGTTGTTGGAGAACCATGCGGACCTGACAAAGACCGATCGCACTGGTGCCGCCGCCGCCGATATTGCACGCGAGAAGGGAGAGGACGATGCCGCGGACCTGATCAACTCATACTTGTCGCGGGGGAGTGCATAGTCTTCTGAAAGCACTCTTGCCGCAAAGGGACTTGAGATTGCCCCGGGCAAGTTCGACTACTTGTTTGGTCGAGTCTCAACGAGGCGTCAGGAACTTGAGATGATCGCTTAACTATTCGGTTCGGAAATTTTGTCCTTGGCTTCGTAGCTCCTTCCATCGCCAAAAATCGGAGAGCTCGTTGCGGGCATTATTCAGCACTTCGCTTGGTGGGGGATGAAGAACATATCGACGCGCCGCAAGAATTTGATCGGACCGGCTCATATTCCCGAGCGCGGGGAATAAGGAGTGGGCCTCTTCGGAAAGGAATGACCCCGTCTTCTCCGGGTTCGTGGCGGCAAACCAGATGATGAAGGCGCCTACGATATCTGGAGCCCGCCGTGCGGCCATCGAATAGTCGATGCAGGCAGTTAGATTGACCCCATTGCAGTCCTCAAAGACTAAATCTTCCATCTCGGCCTCCGGGTCTCGATCAGCGTGCTTTGAGAAATTTCTCGCGACGTTGATCAGAGCGTTCAATTGGCCAATCTCCCAGCCCTGTTGCTCTGCCACATGCTGCTTTATTCTGGTGCCGCCGCTCTTCTTCAGAATCGCGTCGCATATTTCCGAGGCATTCGTCGCCAGCTGATAGACAGCGATCGGCTCGATGAAAAACCAATGAAGGTGGATTGCGGCAAGTAACTGTCTGCGGGCAGCGTCCAGCTTTGTGATTGTGGTCATTCTCCGTCCTTTAACTACCTTTGGCGCGGTAAGCGCGGAAGCCAAGGCTTCGAATATCCCCGTCGTGCGTCATCCCTTTGCCTTTTTGACCCGAGCGCCCAGCACAAGAATGATTGGGCTCGCTGACTATGATGCGAGAGGAGTCGAAGTCGCTCAAAATCTTTCGCCATCTCGCCTCAACTTCCTCAACCTCGCGAAGTCGTGAAAAGGCGCCTATCGAGTGTCAATAGGTGAACTAAAAGGGGGATTGAAAGAAAATGGTGCCGCTTGCAGGAAGCGTTTCCTTAGATCAAAGGCGTTGCAAACCAAGGGCTCTACGGGCGGGCAGTGAAACACGATGTCTCACCTTAATGCACCAGTTTAGACGAGAGGATAGCACGCGGCAATATGTGGGCCTTGTTCCCCTGCGCGGAGAGCATAGTGAACTTGTGAGTTGTGCAGGGGAGGTGGCGCGGGAGGGAGCGCCCACCATCGGTCAAAAGCCTTAGAAACCGGGCATCCGGGACAGCTAGGGAGACACGATGTCCCCCTTTTGTGTCTCTGCATTACACAGGATGATAGAGCATGCAACGGCCACGGTGCGCCAATCATCGCTAAAACCCTTAGAAGCCGGCTTTCAGGTATGGTTAGGGAACACTATGTCCCCTTTTGTGTCTCCACATTGCGCAGGGCAACGGTACATGCACTCGGAACTGGGGCTCGCTGCGTCATACTACCCGTCAGAGGCTACCAACTCAGGCGCGAGGAACAGTGAGTTCGTACCAAATCGCCTATGCACCTCTGCCTGTAGAACGGCTGCATGCTTTTGCGCTTCTTGAAGCGCCTCTTCCAATCTCCGAAGGTTTTCCCAGTGTTTTGACCACAGGTCAGGTGCAGCCAACTGCTCAAGTGGCAGTGGCGATACAGCACCCCAGATTTCGAAACGTTCCAATGCTGCGATACGCTTTTCCAAATCAGGCATGGCTCTTGATGCTGGCGAGCCTGCGGCACTACCAACAATCCAAGAGCGCCATTCTTGTGCACCCTTTGACTGATTACAGCGCCCACATGCAGGCACCAAGTTCTTGTAGTCGGAAATGTATCCCGTAGGCCTTTTATTCCTGACGAGGGGGCGCAGATGGTCCCAGTCTGAAGCAACACCTCCGCAGTACGCGCACACGATGCCGTCTTCCATTCCCAGCACCTTCAATGCCTCTGATTGCTGGCCGGGCGATGGTGGAACCCACGGAATGACTGCTTGAACAAAGCTATTCGTTACAGAGGATACCCTCTGGGTGATCTTTAATGGCTTTCTGAATTTCACTTTGCACCAGCCCATACAACATCGAAGCAACGCGTCGGCGTCTTGCTAGGATCAGCGATACGACCAAATCGCGTCATCTAATGCAGAGGCGGGAACCAGTTTATAGTGCCGCTCCTCTACAACTTTCACCATGTCGTCTTCCACGGTTAGCTCAAACATGGCGACCCGTTCATTGCTCATGAACTGTGCAGATATTGCTCGGCAGCGCATCGATGGATACTTCTGCGCACACCAACCCAAGTCCTGTTTCGTTTGAACAACCGAAATTTGGTCTGTTCCACCTTTTGCTTGGACTGGGATGGCGTAGTGGCAACCATGCCTATCAATGCCGATGTACAACTCGTCTATCTCGATCTGGCCGATACCCCGTACGGTAGTTCGTAGGTGGTTCTGTAGCGAATAGGTCGTTAGGCCCAGAAAAATATCTATAAGCCGATTGTAGCGAACGATTGCAAGCAGGGCTTGTTCGTCATCGAGCGCGTAAGCTCTGATTATCTCAGGCGTACCATCCGGGACGTTGATCGTCACAAGGTCGTCCCGTGGCAGTACACGGTTGAGCCGAACGAGTGAAAACCGATACTTCGCTCTACCTGCCCCTTCTATAATCCACTCCATTCCTTTCGGTTGAGTGGAGAGGATGGTCTGTGGTAATACGCGGCGGTAGCGTAGCGAGTAGATTACGTCTCCGAGGTTCTTTGGCAAGGCAACTTTGAGCTGCTTTGCTGCTTCCTCGATGTCGCCGCGCTCAAAGTCCAACTGAGTTCTGCCTTTTCGATACCTGTCGAGAAAAATCTTCTCGATAATATCGATGTACGCGGTCCCCTTTGGCGCATTAGCCATCGGACAGACCGGTCATGGCGGCAAGTCGAGCAGCCTCCGTTTCATGCTGTGTGCGCTTCTTTGCTCCGGAACGCTGGTCACGCTTCGAGTTGGGAGCTTCGATACCAAGGTGGTTCGCAGCTTCGGATAGCGTCATGTACAGCAGACTTTCGTCGCCTAGTGCAAGTGGCTGAGAAGGCTTTGTCGGCGTCCTTCCTGTAGCTTGCATGACTGCACCTGCAATAGCTCTAGCAAATGGTGGTGGAACGGCGTTCCCGATCTGCCGTGCACCGTGCCATTTGGTTGAATGGAAGCGGAACCAGTCCGGGAAGCCGTGCAACCGCGCCATCTCACGGACGGTAACACACCGATTATGCTGGTAATGAATCGGCCGAGGGCTCGTAAACGCTCCTCGTGCACCGTCAGTACCTGCTCGCAGGGTATTAGATAGGCCTTCGGCCGCCAGTTTATAGAAACGGCTAATCGGTTCAGTTTCGCCCGGCCGAGTTTGGGAAAACCGCAGGCGCGAAATCTCGGTATGATCGGTTTGCCACGACGATGTTAGGCTGCTGGTTGGCCAGTCTCTAGGATAGCCGTGGTACCAGCCGTCGTTCGTTAGGCAGCGCATTTCCTCGGCGTATCGGCTAGGCTTGCCGTAGCGGACGCCGTCAATCTTATCAGTACCCGCAAGGGTCGGGAATTTATCGGCATCCGGTAGGTCGCTTAGTGCCTCCGCTGCTGTCGGTCCTCTAGGTAGGTCTGAAGCAATCTTTGCGTCCGCCGGGGCCGTGATCGCATCTGGATAGGCAGGGACGGACACGCCTTTCTTGGCGCCAATCAATATCAGTCGTTGTCTATGCTGGGGTACGCCAAACTGCGCCGCGTCGAACACGCGCCAAGGTGTGCGGACAGCATAACCGGCTTTATCAAAAGCCTGTACAAGCTCTTCGAGAAAGGCCTTGTGCCGACCCACAGTGAGACCTTTTACGTTCTCAAAGACAAAATAGGTCGCATCGAGTTCAGCAACTATCCGTACGAACTCGTGGACGAGGCGGTTGCGCGGGTCTTCCATCGATCTGTGACCGATCATCGAGAAGCCTTGGCACGGTGGCCCACCGAAGACTACATCCACCTTGTCAAAAGCCGAAAGTCGAGCCGCGCTACGGATCTCGTCAGCAGTCAAGCCGACCACGCTGCGAGGCAGCACGGCACAATCAGGGAAATTGTATTTATGTATCGCTGCGTGGATCGGATCGACCTCTACAGCGGCCCGCACATCAAATCCCGCCTGCTCAAAGCCCAGGCTTAGTCCTCCGGCACCGGAAAAAAGATCAATACCAATCGGACGAACCATCGCTATCCTCATTCAAGTCAAGGGCTGTACAGCTTCGGGATACCAAGAAACCGAACCATCTTGTTCAGGACTGCATCTAGCTCTTTGGTCTCGCACTGCCAAATCACCATGACGTCCCAGCCGTCCCTCTTTAGCTCAGAAATTACCCGTTCGTCTCTAGCTTTATTCGCCTCGATCTTAGGTATCCAATATTCAGGACGTGATTTCGGAAGCCGGCCCTTGGAGCAGTCATGGCCATGCCAGAAGCACCCATGGACAAAGACAACTTTTTTACGGCTTGGGAATACCAAGTCGGGTCGTCCGGGTAGGTCTTTGGCATGTACTCGATAGCGGTAGCCGAGCCGATGCAATGCGCGACGCAGCAACATCTCAGGCAAAGTATCTTTCTGCTTCACAGCCTGCATAATGCGACTGCGTTGGTCAGGCGTTCGCGTATCCATGCAACGGTAAAATATCCTAAATGCCAGAGACCTGTGGCGAGAGCACGTATCCCACGCCCTTGGCTATCACCAGTGGTAGGTCATGGCTGGTTCTCTGGTCGTAGGCGGCCACGCCGTCTGCAACCGATATGGGTTCCATCTCGAAGATTGCAATAATCGTCTCGCCGTTCCGGCGGATGACCCTGGTAGCGGCAGGTATGACGAACTCTATGTCGCTCAGATCGACGCGCTTCCTACTCTGTTTCGCCATCAGCGCAACCTGGCCTTTGATCTGGTCAGGGAGAATGGGGTCTTTTCGCTTGGCCTCTAGGGTCATTAAGGCCTTCTTTTGTTCGCCTCCTGCGTTGAAAACCAGTAGGAAAACTGCGTCGATCTCCGGGCTCCCCTTTACGCTGTTCTGCAAGTGGAACAGATCGACTACATCAATGTCCGAGAAGAGTGCAMAGTGCGTTTGTAGAATGCGTTGGTTCACGCAAACCTGTATAAGCCAAGCTTCATCGCCTCGGCCAAGGGCTCGCGCTGCCGATGGCAGCGATACTGCTTCGATAGGATGTATGGGAGCGGTCTCCGGCAGTAGGAACTCATCGGGAAACGGGACTGTTTGACCCTCCGAATATGGGATGAAGTCAAACACACGGCTCTCGCCGTAGGACTGGCGGGCAGTGAAACCAGCATCGGCGATCTCTTGTGGCCACCATGCGTTCCGAGAATGGCTTCTCAGAAAGTCTTTGAGGAAGTTGGCAGGATTACCGACCTGAAGCGAAATTCCTTCCTCTTGCTGAAGGAGCATTATAGCTTCTTGTATATGTTGCTGGGTGACGGTGCTCTCTCGAACATTCCCGCTGTCGGGGTCGTATACGCTGTTAAACAAATAGCTGAATACGATGGGCTTCTCGCTATCACGCGACATTAGGACGTTTCCTGGGCGAATCACTAGTACAGCATGGTGATGCGAATGACTGTACGTTGTAAAACGGTATGGTTGCACAGAGGCATGCGCTTGGAAGATTGTTAAAACCAAAAATTTTTACGAGGGGGTATTTAAGTCTGTTAGCGCTGCCGTGTCCCCCATGGCATCTCCTTCTAAGGTTCCCATACATTGCCCCAGTGTTGCATACGACTGTCCTTAACGATCAACCAATGCATTGAGCGGTATAAGGCATGGGTGGGAGAGCGCAGGAGCATAGTCTGGCTGCTCGGGGACGAGCGCAAGTTGGTTTATTAGCTTTTAGAAACATTCGATGAAAGCGGCATTCATAAGCCCGCTTGATGCGGCGAATTCATTCGATGATCGCGCGGCGGCTGAGATGCAAACTTAAGTTGTTTGAAATCTCGTTGATATGGAGGTTGACGGCTTAGTCCAGAAGTGGTGACTCCTTGTTATGTTCACGACCGGGTATGACAATGGGTTACGATGAGAATTTCGAAGGCGACGAGTCTAACGAGGGAAGCGACGACTTCCGTGTCAGACCAGAAGATTTTGCCGATATATTTGTCATACCTTCCGATTGGACGGTAAGCACTCTGCGCCAGGAAATGAAGGATATTATCGATCTTGACCCCGACTTCCAGCGGAGAAGCGTTTGGAACCTCAAGTCAAAGTCAAAATTCATCGAATCTCTCGCTCTAGGAATTCCTATTCCCCAAATATTACTTGCCGAAAGTCCAGAATCCCGGAACAATTATCTCGTTCTAGATGGCAAGCAACGCTTACTCACAATCAAAGAATTCTTTGATGGTGAATTGTCCGACGGTCGACGATTTGTTATCGAAGGGTTGACTGACCTGCCAGAAATGAACGGCAAAGACTGGCAGCGTATCGCAGCTAGCCACGGCAAGCTCGCTCGCTCAATCGAGGCCGCATTGATTAGAACTGCGATCATTCGCGGTTGGCGAAATGATAACGTGCTGTATGAGATCTTCCACAGACTAAATGCGGGATCGGTTCGACTTTCCCCGATGGAATTGCGTATGTCGTTGATTCGCGGCCCCTTCATGAAGGAGGTGATCCGTCGAACAGGCGATATCCGTCCCATACAAGAGATGCTAAATCTTTCCGCGCCGGATAAGCGAATGAAGGACGTTGAAATTGCTATCCGATATATGGCCTTCAATGATCAAAGCCTCACATATCGGGGCAACTTAAAGGACTTCCTCGATGAATTTTGCAAGAAGCAAAACAAAAACTTTAATTTCGATAAAGTTGCTAAGGAGTTGGATGATTTAACTGATGCCGTCACTGCGGGGCTTCGAGTTTTCCCAGAAAGGTCATTTGCTCGCAAGTACATTCCTGAGGAAGGTCGTTTCGAGGGCTCGTTCAACAGAGCTGCCTTCGACGTTCTTGCCGGCTCGCTCTCGGATTCTCGCGTTCGTGACAGCGCTTTTAATGATCCTTCGGCATTCGTATCTATGTTCAAGGCCGTTTGCGG